>JBOHFG010000181.1:0-33552 GCA_050699575.1 Pseudonocardiaceae bacterium | reverse complement strand
TGACTGCGCCGAATGGTCCGTCGCAGCAGCGGGTGATCCGGCAGGCGTTGGTGAATGCGGGGTTGTCTGCTGGTGAGGTGGATGTGGTGGAGGCGCATGGCACGGGGACGGTGTTGGGGGATCCGATCGAGGCGCAGGCACTGTTGGCGACGTATGGGCAGGGTCGGTCGGTGGATCGTCCGTTGTGGTTGGGGTCGTTGAAGTCGAATATCGGTCATACGCAGGCCGCGGCGGGGGTGGCTGGTGTGATCAAGATGGTGATGGCGATGCGGCACGGGATCCTGCCCAAGACCCTACATGTCGACGAGCCGTCATCGAAGGTGGACTGGTCGACTGGTGCGGTGGAATTGCTCACCGAGGCGCGGCCGTGGCCGGATTCTGATCGTCCTCGGCGGGCGGGGGTGTCCTCGTTCGGAGTGAGTGGGACAAATGCGCATGTGATCCTCGAGTATGACCCTGACCTTTCTGTTCCCGAGTCGGTGGCGCAGGAGCCGGGTGTGAGTGGTGTGGTACCGGTGGTGGTGTCGGGATATGGGGTGGCGGGAATGCGGGCCCAGGCGGGGCGGGTGGCCTCGTTCATCAACGAGCACCCGGTGATCGGTCTTAGTGATGTGGGGTGGTCGTTGGTGACCACTCGGGCGGTGTTGGCCGATCGTGCTGTGGTGGTGGCCACCGATCGGGACGCAGCGTTGGCCGGGTTGGGGGCTTTGGCGAGGGGTGAGCCCGTGCCGGGAGTGATCTTGGGTACGGCGGTCGGGGACCCGGGCGGTGTCGGGGTGATGTTTTCGGGTCAGGGAAGCCAGTACGCGGGGATGGGTCGGGAGTTACACCGGGCTTACCCGGTGTACACGCAGGTGTTTGACACGGTGTGTGCTGAGTTGGATGCGTATCTGGCTGATTATGTGGAGTGGTCGGTGCGGGATGCGGTGTTCGGGGCCACGGATCCTGGTTTGGTGGATGAGACGGTGTTCACTCAGGCCGGGCTGTTCGCCGTCGAGGTGAGTTTGTACCGTTTGATGGAATCATGGGGGCTGCGGGCCGATGTGGTGATGGGCCACTCGGTGGGGGAGATCGTGGCCGCGCACGTGTCGGGATTATTGTCGTTGTCCGACGCGTGTGCCCTGGTGAGCGCCCGGGGTCGGTTGATGCAGGCGCTGCCCCGAGGCGGGAGCATGGTCGCAGTGGCCGCCCCGCAGAGTGACGTGTCCCCGCTGGTGTCCCAGTGTGCGGACCGGGTCGCGATCGCGGCAGTAAACAGCCCGAGCTCAGTGGTCATCTCGGGGGACGACGAGGCACTGGCGACAGTGTTGCAGCAATGCACTCAGCGGGGGTGGCGCACCCGACACCTCCGTGTCAGCCACGCATTCCACTCACCCCGCATGAATGAGATGGTCCACAAATTTCACGACGTGGTGCGAGGATTATCGTTTGGGATCGTGCAAATCCCGGTGGTGTCGAACGTGACCGGTAAGCTGGCTGACGAGACGGTGTTGGGGGATGCTGAATACTGGGGTGCGCATGCGCGCCAGACCGTGCGGTTCGCCGACGGGGTCAGCTCCGCACGCGCCACAGGGGTGCGCTCGTTTATCGAAATCGGTCCAGGCAGCGTGCTAGCCGGCCTGGTACGCCAATGCCTCGAACATGACCTCGACCACGCCACAGAGACCACCGTGCTACCCGGGCTGCGCCGGAGCGGTGAAGTGGCCGGAATGCTTTCTACTGTCGCTGAGCTGTTCGTCCGCGGCCTCCCCGTTAACTGGGCGGCTACCACCAGCCCAGGCCGGCGAGTGCAGCTTCCGACGTATGCCTTCCAACACCAATGCTACTGGTTGGAATCATCCGCTTCGAGGATGACCGGTGCAGCCTCCAGGCTAGGGCTGGGCACGGTGGAGCATCCGTTGTTGGGTGCGGTGGTAGGGTTGGCGGTGGGTGACGGGGTGGTGTTCACCGCCGGGCTGTCGCTGGCCACCCACCCGTGGTTGGCCGATCTCGTGGTGTCGGGCACCACAGTGGTGGCTGGTGCGGTGTTAGTGGAGTTGGCCATCCGCGCCGGCGACGAGGTCAACTGCCCCATGCTGGAAGAACTAATGATCCAAGCGCCACTGTTACTTCCTGAACGGGGCGGGGTGCGGATGCAGGTCACGGTAGGAGAAGTCGACCACACCGGGCGGCGACCGGTGAGCATCCACTCCACACCCGACGACGCCCCCACCACAGCGACCTGGACCTGCCATGCCCAAGGCCACCTCACCAACACCAATCCCGAACCCGGCACCGACTTTGGGACGTGGCCACCGGCGGGGGCTACTGCCATTCCCACCGACGTAACACATCAACGGCTGTGGCGGCGCGGTGCCGACATGTTCACCGAAGTCTCCCTGCCAGATGATCATCATGAGGACCCGAGCGCGTTCGGCCTGTACCCGGGTCTCTTGGACGCCGTGTTGCGTGCTGCCGTGATCCGCGATGCCAATCACCCCGATTATGTGCTACTGCCCTCCCGCTGGAATAACGTAGTGCTGCATGCCTCAGGAGCGATGGCATTGCGGGTTTGGATAGCACCAGCAGAATCGGGTGGGGTGTCGCTTCGGGCGATGGACCAGACTTGCCAACCAGTATTGAGTGTTGGATCGGTAGAGTTACGCCCGATTGTCCTGGAGCAACTGGCCCCATTCAGCAGTGGTGTTGCTGGTTCGTTATTTGGGGTGGAGTGGGTTGCGGCGCCGGTGCCGCTGGGGGTGGATGCTGCGACAGAGGTGGTATGGGTGTCTTCGGCTGGTGAGGTGGAATCGCTGGTCGGTGTTGGTGGGGTAGCGGGTGTTGTGGTGTTCGACATTGTTGTTGCTAGTGGGGATGTGCGGGCAGCGGTGTGTGGGGTGTTGGGGGTGGTGCAGGAATTCGTGGCCCACCCGGGATTGGGTTCATGGCGTCTGGTGGTGCGCACGTGCAATGGTATGGGGCCGGGGTGTGGTGATCCGGTGGCTGCGGCGGTGTGGGGGTTGGTGCGCTCGGCGCAGTCTGAGGAACCTGACCGGATCGTGCTGCTTGATGTGGATGTAAACATTGAGGGCAATGAGCTGAGCACGGCAATGGCCGCGGTAATGGCTTGTGATGAACCGCAGATGGTGGTGCGCGATGGTGTGGTGTGGGTACCTCGCCTGACCCGGGCCATTACCAGGAAGAACAGCGTTGCGGATAGCGCAGTGCGGACACACGGGACGGTGTTGATTACTGGGGGCACTGGGGCACTGGGTGGGGTGTTGGCCCGGCACTTAGTCGCTCAGCATGGGGTGCGGCGATTGGTGTTGGTCAGCCGGCGGGGACCAGATGCCCCCGAGGCTGGCGCGGTGGTTGCGGACTTGACCGAGCTGGGGGCGCAGGTGCGGGTGGTCGGGTGTGATGTGGCTGATCAACGCGCGTTGACTCAGGTACTCGCTGGGATTTCCGCTGCGTATCCGCTGACCGGAGTGATCCACACCGCCGGGGTGCTGGATGACGGGGTGCTCAGCGCGTTGACCCCACAGCGGGTGGACACCGTGTTCGGTCCCAAAGTCGATGGTGCACTCAACCTGCACCACCTCACCCAAGACATGAACCTGGACATGTTCGTGCTGTTCTCCTCTGCTGCTGGGGTGTTGGGCAGTCCGGGGCAGGCGAATTACGCGGCGGCTAATGCGTTTTTGGATGGGTTGGCGTGTCAGCGTCGGATGCAGGGGCTGCCGGCTGTGTCGATGGCGTGGGGGTTGTGGGCTGAGGGGATGGCTGCGGGGTTGGTGGAGGTTGGCGGTCGGGGGCGTGCTGGGTTGCGGCCGTTGTCTGTGGTTGAGGGTATGGCGTTGTTTGATGCGGCGTTGCGGGCCGGTGATCCGGTAGTGGTGCCGATGCGGATGGATGTGTCGGCGGCAGGTGATGTGGTGGCGCCATTGTTGCGTGGGTTGGTCAGGCAAGGTCGTCCGGTGGCGAACTCAGCCGCCGCGACGGGCAAGTCCCTGGCCACCCGCCTACACGCGCTCTCCGAAGACGAGAAGGCCCCAGTGCTGCTGGAATTGGTCCTGACTACCACCGCGGCAGTGTTGGGCCACAGCTCCGCAGACCCGGTCAATCCGGACCACGCTTTCTGGGACATCGGATTCAACTCACTGACCGCCGTCGAGTTTCGCAACCGGCTGACTGAGGTAACCGGTGTCCGGCTGAACGCAGCCGTGGTCTACGACCAGCCCACACCGCGTGTGCTGGCCGACTACCTGCTGGCTGAATTGCGCGCGACCGCCCGGCTCAAGGCCATGACTGCCGACATTGCATGATCTGAGCTTTGGAAGGAGAACCGGGTGTTCGATACCAGGGTTTACTTGCGGCGTCTGGGGCACTCCGGTCCCGTGGAGCCCACCATTGACACGCTGCGTCGACTCCACAGGAACCATCTGCTCACCATTCCCTATGACAACAGTAAGTTTCCCGAAGGCGGGGGGGCGTTGCCTGACAACCTTGCCGATCTCGACGCCGACGTGACCTTCGACAAGATCGTGGTCAGGGCCCTCGGCGGAATCTGCTTCGAGCTCAACCTATTGTTCCAGCGACTGCTCGACGAACTGGGCTTTGACACCATGGCCGTGTCGGCTGGCGTGATCCAAGACCAAGGTGTGTTCAGCCCTGACCTCTCGCACAAGTTCACCATGGTGAAGCTGGACGGTCAGTGCTGGCTGGCTGATGTGGGCTTTTCTGGGCCGTCCTACGTCGAGCCGCTGAAGCTGTCCCCCGACGTACAACCTCAGCACGGATACCAGTTCAGGGTGATTGAACAGGACGGGCAGCATACGGTGCTGCGCAGGAGTCGGGTCGGCGGCTGGCAACCGGTGTACCGGTTCGCTCTCGTGGAGCGTAAGCTCGCGGAATGGGACGGTTTCACCGAGAGGTTTGAGCAGTTCCTTGACGAGGCGGTGATGGCCAGCACCACCATGATGTGCCGTGCCAGCGAGAACGGGTACCATGTACTGGTCGGAAAACGTTACCTGAGGGTCGAGGACGGGAATGAGACGCTCGCCGCGTTGATCGATCCTGTCGAGTACCAGCAGACCGTCGACTGCATACTGCGTTCCCGCACCGAGAAGGGCGGTACGTAGCGGCGGTCATCTCGCTGCTGGCTACCCCGGATCGGAAGGCGATGGTGATGCGTTGCCAGTGATTTTTTTGAGTTTGGCTGCCAGGATTGGCCCGATTTGGGCGAGCGCTCTTGACTGCATCATGCGATCGTGTCTGCAGACGATGGCATGGGTTTCGATTGTGCCGTCAATATATGGCTTCCACGTCTCAGGCGTGGGCGCGTCCTCAGGTCGAGGGGTTTTCGGTTGATAGACTGTCGGTTCGCAGATTGTCGAGGTGAGTAGTAGTAAGTCTCCATGGAATCGGCCCGGAGTAAAATCAACCATGATATGGGAGTTGTTTGACAAGATCTTCGCGACCACGGAGAGGTGATATTTTTCGAAATTTGCCCATATGCTTTCATGGCTGCGACGGAAAATCTCCATAGCCTGGGTGAACGTCAACGATTCGCCTTCCAGGCTCTTCACGTCGTAATCGAGCGCATCGAGCATGCCAATAAGCATGTCCCGTTCGTCGAGTTCAGGCACATCCTCATGCGACAGCTGCCCGCAAACCGGGTAGGTATCGAGTACCGCTAGAAGAGCGACCTGCTTGCCACGGTGTTGAAGCTCGGTAGCGACGGCATGAGCGACGATGCCTCCGAAGGACCAGCCGAGAAGACAGTAGGGCCCGGCGGGTTGGACCATGTGTATGTGGTCGGCATAGTCGGCTGCCATCTGCTCAACGGAGGTCGGGCGTGGTTCTGGCCGAGCGAGGCTGCGCGCCTGCACTCCATAGATCGGATGGTCCGGGCCGAGGTGTTTGATCAGTCCGCAGTAGGACCAGCTGATTCCTCCACCTGGGTGGATGCAGAACAGTGGCGAGCGGGAGCCTTGGGATCTGAACGGCAGGATCATCTCGAAGGCGTCCCTCGGATCATCCACGTGGAGTCGCGCGGCCACCCCGGCTGGAGTCGGGATCTCGAACAGGGTCCGCAATCCCAGCTCGACTCCGAAGGTGTCGCGGATCCGGGCGATCAGGCGGGTCGCGAGCAGTGAATGCCCACCCAGATCAAAGAAGTCGTCATCGACACTGACAGTGGCCAGGCCTAGCACTTCAGCGAATAACTCAGCGAGCAGTTGCTCTTGTGGTGTCCTGGGTGTCCGGCCACCTCCGACCGACCCGAATTCGGGGACAGGTAGCGCGTTACGGTTCAGTTTCCCATTCGGCGTTAATGGCAACGCGTCGAGCACCACCACCGCCGCGGGTACCATGTACTCCGGCAACCGTGCCCGCGCAAACTCCCGCAGCACGCTGATCAGCGTGCCAGTGTCCCGGGCCGCGGTGGGGTTGTTCGTCCACGCTGACAGTGGTGTCCGGTCGGTGCTGGTGGGCCGGTACAGGCCGGTGGGAACAGCTGTCGTGGTCTGGGTGGCGTCAGCGAACACGACGTCCAGGGCCTCAGGGGTGGTCGCTGACCAGGTGATGCCGGCCCAGTAGCCACACCGCTCGCCCAGCGCCTGCAGCGTCTCCGGGTCGGGCGTCACTAGTGGTACCGGGTCGGCGTGGGGGGTGTGCAGCTGCTCTAGCAGCTCGGTCAGTTGGCTGCCGGTCTGAAACGCTCGCGCGAGAGCGACCTCGCGGGTGAGGCGGGTATTGGGCACCCCGGTGACGCGCACCAGTTCCGGGTGCTCCATGCTCAGATAGTCGGTTAACGCGGGCAGGCCGCTGATCTGGTGGCCCCAGCCCAGCTGGGGGGCTTGGTCCAGCGGTAGCGGGGTGATGGGGTGTTTGTGCAGCATCACATCATAGCGGTAACGGGTTAGCTCGTTGTGATGTTGGCCGTGTTTGATCCGGATGTCCACCCCACCGAAGTCTCGGACGGTGTGGCTCCACGCGGTGAAGAACTCGGGATCGACCAGCAGTTCTTTTTCTACCCGGATGGCTTGCTCGACCGCCCGGTGCAGCGCCGCCAAGTCAGTCGTGGTATCAGCCCGATGCAGCTGCACGGTGGTGACCAACGGGCGTAGTAGCCGTAGGTTTCGCACGTCACCCAGAAACACCGCCCCGCCCGGGGCAACTAGACCCAGCGCTCGCTCGAGCACCTCAACCAGATAGTCGGCGGTAGGGAAATACTGCACCACGGAGTTGAGGATCACGGTGTCGAACCAGCCGATCGGCAACCCCTCAACATCATGCGCGGGTTGGGTGCGCAGCACCACCCGTCCGGCCAACTCAGGATCCCGCTCGATGTGCCCGGCCAGGGCATCGATCACCCCACCCGAGAAATCAGTGGCCCAATAGCTCTCACACAGTGGCGCGAGCTGGGACAACAGTAACCCCGTCCCTACCCCGATCTCCAACACCCGCCGGGGGTGCAGTGACCGGATCCGCGCCACGGTCTGCTCCCGCCACTCCCGCATCTGCGCCACCGGGATCGGATGACCGTCATAGCTGCTGGTCCACCCGGTGAAATCCTCCCCGAACACTGGCGAGCTCGACCCCGCGTGCAGCGAGTCATAGATCTGTGCCCACTCGCCGACCTGGTCTCGTTCCACCTGCTCGTTACGGACCCGGCCAGCATTATCTGCCACCACATAAGCGACCAACCGTCGGTCCTCAGGCCGGTCCTCCCGCGCGATCACCGCCACCCGCGCGACCTCAGGATGCCCGGCCAACACCGTCTCGATCTCACCCGGCTCAATCCGGAACCCCCGGACCTTGACCTGATCATCCACCCGGCCCACAAAAACCAGGTTCCCCTCGGGCTTCCAGCGGACCAGATCCCCGGTCCGATACATCCGCGCCCCCACCGGACTAAACGGATCCCCCACAAACCGCTCCGCCGTTAAACCAGGCCGACCCAGATACCCCCGCGCCAACCCCGCCCCACCGATGTACAACTCGCCCGCCACACCCACCGGCACCGGCTGCAGGCCGGCGTCGAGCACATACACCCGGGTGTTACTGATTGGCCGGCCTATCGGCGGCGCGATGGATACCGTTGTGTCGCTATACCAGGCGGTTGCATACACCGTCGCCTCGGTCGGGCCATAGATGTTGGCTGCCTGGCAGCCCGGGATCGCTGTCTGGATGTCGAGCATGGTCTGCTGGGTCAGGCCCTCTCCGGCCAGCACCACGACATCGGCCTTGACGTCCACCCCACTGTGTGTCAGCACCTGGGACAAGGCCGAGGGCACCGAGCTGATGAGGCTACCGCTCCACCCTGCCTGCTCGCGCTCGGTTAGCGCAAGCAGATTCCGCACCACCTCCACGCTGCCACCGCAAGCCAACGGCCCCAATATCTCAAAGACGGACACGTCGAAGTTCAGCGACGTCGAGGCCAACACCCGGGACAGTTGCGCGGAGCCGAAACTGGACACTGCCCAGCCGACAAGGTTGACCACGCTCTGATGGGAGATGACTACGGCTTTGGGGGTGCCGGTGGACCCGGAGGTGTAGATGAGGTACGCGGGGTGCTGCGGTGTGAGAGGAGTGGTGCGGTTGGTGTCAGTGGGGTTGGTGTCGGGTTGGTGATCCAGGATAGTGACAGTGTCGGGTTCATCAACGACCAGCCGCGACAACCCGGGGGTGTTGGGCACACGGTTGATCGTGGTGGTGGTCAGCAGAAGAGCGGGTGCCGCATCGGTGAGCATGAAGGTGATACGCTCAGCCGGATAATCCGGGTCCAATGGCAAATAGGCAGCTCCCGCTTTGAGGACCGCCAACACTGCGACAATCATATTCGCCGAGCGGGGCAGCGCTAACGCCACGATCTGCTCCGGGCCCACCCCCTTAGCAATCAACGCGTGCGCGAGCTGGTTTGCCCTAACGTTGAGTTGCGTGTAGGTCAGCGTGACATCACCGCACACCACCGCGATCGCTTCAGGTGTAGCATGCACCTGGGTTTGGACCAACACCGGCAGACTGACGGTGGGAACCGGGACCGTGGTGTCGTTGCACTCCACCAGCAACTGGTGGCGTTCCTCGGTGGTGAGTAGGTCGATCCGGCTGATCGGTTGGTCAGGATCAGCGACTGCAATGGCTTCCAACAGACTCAGAAAACGTCGCTGATGGGTGGTCAGATCGTCATGGCTGCAGACTTCCGGGTGTGCGTCAAAATCGATCCGCAATCCTGTGCCATCCCTCCTACCCCTCACGATAAATGACAGATCGATGAATCCGGCAGAAATGTTGCGCGCTGTAGCACGATACCCGGCGAAGCGCAGATCGCAGTCGAAAGGCATGACATTTATTATTGGCGCAAAAAAAGTCCCAACGTTACCGCGCAGACCAAGGTCACGGTGGAGATCTTCACCGCGGTACCGTTGATGTATTACTACCTCGCGGGTTTCCTCTGTCACGTGCCTTATGAGGAGGGATGGGCTCATGTCCGGGCGTACCGACAACCGCAGCGGCACCACGTTTGACACCATGCCCGGTATGCGTTTCAGTTCGGGGCCCTGACGAGCTGTGACCGGCAAGCCGACAATCACATCTCGCGCGCCCGTGAGACGGTGCACGTACATCGCCGTCGCTGCGATCGCTATTCGGGACCATCGCACCCCGGCCCGGCGCGCCGCTACCTGCAACCCATCCACCCCAGACGGTGACAAAAATGCTGTCCGATGCACAAAACTCTCCGGTGTCACCGAGGACCGACTAACGAGCCTGGTCGGCTCTGGCCGATCAGCAAAACGCTTTGTCCAGTATTTCCGATCTTTCGCAAACTGCTCCGAGGTTCGATAGTTCGAATCGCTGTCCAGCAACTGTCGCAGCGAACCAAATGAATTCTGATCGCACGTCAGTCCCTGGACGAGCGCCGTATAGATTTCAGCCACCCGTCGCGCCACGAGGGAAAAACTAAATCCGTCCATCACGATGTGATGGTAGCCTTGATACCATAAGAACCGGGCAGGTCCTGCCTTGATCAATGCGTAACTGAACAGCGGGCTGCGAGCCAGATTCATCGGCCGGGCCACATCGGCGGCTATCCAGTCTTCTGCGGCCATGTGTGGATCGGGTTCTTCGCTGACGTCGATCACTGGCATCAGCCACTTCGACAACGGCTCAACAACCTGCCGAGGCCCATCGCTGTCCTCGGTGAACCGGACATGCAGTGAGTCGACTTCCCCGACGACCCGTCGTAGCGCCGCCTCGAACAACACCGGATCGACCGGCCCATAAATCTCTACACACTCACCAACCTTGTAGGCCCGGTTTGCCGTGCTCAACCGTTGTTCTGCAAACCAAATCTCACGCTGAGCGGCCGACAGTGAAAAAATATTACCAAACAATGTCGATCCCCCTGTTCATGCTCACGCATAAAACGCCACGCGGATGGTATGCTCCCACGAGTCGGGCGGCTATCTGGTCATCGGTTACCGAACCTCCGCGGTGTCGCGCCTGTGACCACGTACGTCGACAGTCTCTCGGTGCACAGCTAGTTATCCGCGGGCAACGGATCGTCAGCTAAGAAAACACCCTAGGCGACGGTCGGATCTCCCGTACAGTGCCTCTTCTCCATCGGTCACCCACTGGCTGGCAACTTCGCTGTACGAACGTGCGCAAGCTGATCGCCCCTGCGCCTGGTTCAGCAATTAAAGTTCGATTACTTGACAATGGGACCGAACTGGAAGAAAGCATTTTACGCATTGTCGTCGCTCGTCTAGAGTTGCTTGCCGGAGGCTGGGATTCGATAGACAACGGTAAACCGACTGTCGTTTCGCCGATTCCCACCTTTGGCGTGCCATCGACGTCGCCGGCAGGCTCCATCTGGTCCGATCCGGTGTGCCGGCAAGCACGGCTCGCCAGCAGGGAGACACACCATGGCGGACACCACCTTCGACGCGGTCGTCATCGGTGGCGGACCGGCCGGCGCGGTCTGCGCGGTGACCCGGGTCAAGCAGGGCCGCTCGGTGCTGGTGCTGGAACGACGGGCGTTACCCCACTTCCACATCGGCGAATCGATGCTGCCGTACATGGCGGGTCTGCTGGAGCGGCTCGGGTTGGTGGACACGGTTCGTTTCGGACTGCGAAAGAGGATCGACATACTGCGGATGGTCGCGGTGTTCCGGTACTACGGCGGGCTCGACGAACGGCACAATCCAGGTGCGAGGGCGACATTCAGGTGGCAGCCACCCTGCCCGGTCGAATGAATCACTCTGAGTTCTTCGGCGGCGTGCTTATTGGAACGGAAAAGGAGGAACATGATGAATTCCACTGTGCTCATTATCGGTGCTGGTCCCACTGGTCTCGGGTTGGCTTGTGGGTTACGTCGCCAGGGCATCTCGGTGCGCGTTGTGGATAGCGCCGCTGGACCAATCGGTACTTCTCGTGCGTTGGGTGTGCAGCCACGCGGTGTTGAGGTTCTTATCCGCCTCGGGGCACTTGGAGACCTGCCGGAGCGAGCGATGCTGGTGGATGAGTTTAAGATATACGTTCACCGCCGCCTGGTCTCCACCATGACGCTGGAGCGAATCGGCGCCGCTTCCGGCCGTTCACCTCTGCTGATCTCGCAGGCGGCGGTTGAGGGCGAGTTGCGACGTCGGTTGACCGAGATCGGCGGCCGGGTGGACTGGGGGCACACGCTCGTCGATGCCGAGCAGGACACCACTGGGATCACTGCGACTCTGCATGCCAAACAGGGCCACGAAACTGTGCGTGCGGACTGGTTAATCGGTTGTGACGGCGCACATAGCACAGTTCGTAAGCTCGCCGGTATCGGCTTTTCTGGCTCGACAGTTGCCGAGTGCTTCCTGCTCGCCGATGTACTGGCTAACTGGGAGATTGACCGTCGAGTGGCGACGAGCTGGACCGACGGTGGAGACATGATCAGTGTCTGTCCGCTACCGGGAGCCAACCGGTGGCGTGTGATGGGCCCCGCCCCGTTAGGCACCACCCGCGACGTGAACGAGGATGAGGTACAGGCACTGATCAATCGGCAGCTGACCAAGTGCAGCATTTACCGCCAAGAGGAGATCGAGAAGATCGAGTGGCTCTCGAGCTTCCGCATCCACCGTCGATTGGCCGATTCCTACCGCAAGGGGAGAATGCTGCTCGCTGGGGATGCTGCGGCCATTCATCATCCGTTCGGTGGACAGGGTATGAACACAGGCCTTGGCGACGCGGAGAATCTGGCCTGGAAGCTCGGCCTTGTGGCCAGCGGCCGCGCTAATCACCAGCTACTCGACAGCTACCAGGCTGAACGTCACCCGGTTGCCAGTGGGGTTGCTGCCACCACCACGATGGCCACTCGCCTGGTAATGGCTGACACGCCGGCCATCAGACAGCTGCGCGATCGACTGGTGCTACCGTTGATGAACTATCCGAAGATGCAGAACTTTCTTTGGCGTAACTCTTCTCAGCTCGGCATTCACTATCGGGGTGGGCCGCTGGCGACGAAGCCTGGACGATTCTCCAGCGGACCGCGGCCGGGTGAACGAGTACCCGACATCGCCTGCCAGTACACCGACGGAACTCCCACCCAACTACACAAAGCGCTTAACGGTCGATGGGCATTGCTTGCCAGACCGGGCAACGAAGATAGCGTGGCTGCGGCCGAAAAGCGACTAGGCGAAAACAATGTGGTTGTGCTGGCACCGGTCAACGGACGGCTGACCGACCTTCTGTTGGTCCGCCCTGACGCCCACCTGGCATGGCGCGGCCGTCCGGCGTCAGCGAAATTATCCCGCTGGTTAGCGGATGCGCTGGAGCGAGGCAGTGCGAGTTAACACCGGGACGGCATTCTCCCGCAAGCTCAGCGAGAAGCAATGTTACGGCGATCAGACTTAGTGCCTGCGCGGTGACTGGCCTCGCCGCTACCTTGGGACCAGCTCACCCAGGGGACGACCTGACCCGCATCAGTGCAGTCGCGAACAACGTAGGAGAGATCACGATGGCAGTTGACGAGACACCGGCACCGGCGGGCTCACCAACAGAGCTGCCACCTGCGGTCACGTTGCATCAGCTGACCAGGGGAGTTTTCGTCTCCCAAGCGATTAGCGTGTTCGCCAGGCTCGGAGTTGCGGACGTGCTGGCGGCCGGCCCGCGCAACGCCGAAGAGATCGCGGAGCCGGTAAGTGCCCACGGCCCGACATTGTATCGGCTGCTGCGAGCGCTCGGTGATGTCGGAGTCGTCGCGGAGCTGGAAAATCGACGGTTCGCCCTGACCCCGTTCGGTGAGCTGCTGCGCAGCGACGTCCCTGGTTCTCTGCGGGACTGTGCGACGATAATCGGTTTGCCGTTCTACCGTGACCCATGGACCTATCTGTACGAGTCTATCCAGACCGGGGAATCGGCGTTCGACCGGGTCTATGGCATGGAACTCTTCGACTACTTGGCGGAACATCCCGAGGATGCGGCGGTTTTTGATGCGGCAATGAACTTATTTTCCACGTCCCTGACTGCCAGTATTGTACAAGTGTACGATTTCACCCCTTTCGGCACGGTGGTGGATGTTGGTGGCGGACGTGGTGGCCTGCTCACCGCGATCCTGGCCGCTAACCCACACCTCCAGGGAGTGCTGTTTGACAAGCCGGCAGTCGTAGCCGGTGCTGAAGAAGTAATTTCCAGTGCTCAGGTTGCCGACCGCTGCAAGGTGGTGAGCGGGGACTTCTTCGACTCGGTACCTGAAGATGGCGATGCTTACCTGCTGAGCAATGTCATCCACAACTGGGACGATGACCACGCAGTGCAGATCCTGGGGAGGTGTCGGGCTGCGATGGCCAACACGGGCTGCGTGTTGCTTGCTGAGCTCGTGCTTCCGGAGGGCGCAGCGCCGTCAATGGCCAAGCTCGCGGATCTGGGGATGATGATCATGACTTCCGGTGGTCGCGAACGCACCGAGGCGGAGTACGGCACGTTGTGTGACCGTGCAGGGCTTCGGCTGACCCGCATCGTGCCGAGTGCCGGCCTGTTCAGGCTCGTCGAGGCGGTCCCTAACTCAGCTGAGCTGAATATTTTCCTCAACTCCAGATAACCTGCCACGACCTCGGGGAGGTGGTGATGCCTGTTCATCGAGTGTATCTACAGTCAGGTCGTCCACGCTACGGCATGGTACCTGCGCGGAGAGACGCCCATGCTACAGGAAAGGAAAATTATGTCACAGGAGAAATCTGCTCTCGTGCCCATATCCGACGAAGTTGGTCGGCTTTATGATCGTTTCACTTCGCCCAGTCTAATGCCGTCGGGCAGCAACCTGCACGTCGGCTACTGGGATAACCCTGACAGCGAAGTTCCTCTCGGCGAAGCAACCGACCGGCTGACTGATATGATGACCGAGAAGCTAAGGTCGGGGCCGGAAGTCACGTCCTCGATGTCGGTTGCGGGATCGGTGGACCTGGTGTGCGGATAGCTCGACTCACCGGAGCCCGGGTGACCGGTATCTCGGTAAGTCAGGAGCAAATTAGACTCGCCAACTCCCTTGCGGAATCGGCGGGAGTCGCTGAAAGGGTGGTGTTCCATCGAGCGGATGCGATGACACTGCCGTTTCCGGCGCAGTCCTTCGACGCTGCTATTGCCCTTGAATCATTTTTTCACATGCCGGATCGTGGGCAGGTGCTCGTGCAGATCTGTCGGTCACTCCGGCCGGGAGGTCGACTAGTCCTGACCGACTATACCCACCCTTGCTCCGGCACACAGGGCTTTGGTTCGAGGAGATTCTAGACATCAGTGAGCAGACACTTCGCAATAGCTACATCTGGTGGTCGCGATGGGCGAAGCGCCAAAATCCCGATCAGGGTGACGAGATGGTTGCTGATCGACTCGACGTTGAGGACCTGATTGGTATCCCGGAATTAGGCTATCTTATGGTCGTGGCCAAGCGCCCGGAGAAATAAATTCACGCGCTGACATCTCGCTTCGCCAGCCTCACCACGTCACAGGCAGCTCCGCCAGACCCCCGCCGAACAGCTCGTCGCGTTCCCGCAACGACTCGACTGGAACAGCCAGCCGCAGCGTCGGGAACCGGTTCAGGAGGGCGGAGAACAGCGCCTGCAGCTCGATCCGAGCTAGTGAGGCACCGGGACAGAAGTGTGTGCCGTGGCCGAAGGTCAGATGTGGGTTGCGTTCGCGATGTATGTCGAACCGGGTTGGTTCGGGGAAGAGCTGCTCATCGAAATTGGCCACCCGTAGCCCGAGCATGACCAGCTCACCGGTGTGGATGGTGACGCTGCCGAAGGTGAAGTCGGTGTTGGCGTAGCGGGGCAGTCCGATGGTCTGCTTGGCACCGGATGCGCGCGGGGACAGCAGCATGCGGAGTATCTCCTCGACCGCCGGTGCGATGAGCTCGGGGTCGTGGCGCAACGCATCAGCTTGCTCGGGGTGAGTGAGCAACAGGATCACCCCGCGATCGATCGCGGCCATCGTGGTCTCGTAGCCGGCCAAGAGAAGCACAACACTGAACATTGCGATGCCATCGATGGTCAGACGAGGGTCGGTGGTAGCTACAGCGACCAGGTCGGAGATCATATCGTCGTCCGGCTGCGATTTTTTGCGCTCTACCAAAGTTCGCATGTAAGCCGACAGTTGGGTCAGTCCGGTCTGGGAGCGCGCCGTGTCGATGAGGTGCGCGGCGTCGTCAGCCCAGCGGCGGAAATCCTCCCGGTCGGCGTACGGCACGCCGAGGAGTTCGCAGATTACGAGTACCGGAAGCGGGAAGGATACCGTCTCATGGAGGTCAACCGGCTGCGCATGGTCCGTCATAGCGTCGAGCAAGCCTGATAATTTCCCTCACCCGTGGCCGCAGACTCGTCATCCGCCGTGCGGAGAACGCCGGTGCGAAGAGGTGCGCATCCGGGTGTGCTCTGCGAGTTTGGTCGGGTCGCCCATCGGACCGCCGAAGGCTGAGGGGAGACACGGGCCGCACGCTCCGGTTCGGCGTGCGAGAGGCCCAAGCGGGGATCGGACAGCAGGGCCTTCACGTCGTCATAGTTCGTCACCAGCCAAGCGGAATCTCCGGCCGGCGTGGTCACCCGTTGGATCGCCGTGCTCACCATCTCACCTCCCATGAGGTTGGTCGGGAACTGTCGGCACTGCATCGGTCACCGAACCTCCGCAGCGTTGCGACTGTGACCACGCATGCCAAAATTTCTCCGGCGCATAGCTCGCTTCCCGGCAAGGGTTGGTAAGCTATACAAACACGCTAGGCAACGGTCAGATCTCCCGTGCAGTGTCGGTCCTCCATCGGCCACCCATAGTCTGGCAACTTCACTGTCCGGGCACGCGCAAGCCAATCGTCACACACGACAACGAGCACCACGTACTGCTCGGAAAGCGTTACCTGAGGATCGAGGACGGGAACGTCTTGCTCATGTCGCGCGTTGCGCCTGGAAGAGAATCTTCCCACACTCTTGGCGGTCACCCCGGAACAGTGCTGGGGTCGGCCGCCGATAAGCGGCTGCCTGCTCGACGACGTCGTACGTAGTCGGCAACCACCCGTGCCGGACCAACCACCGGTCAGCGGGATCGCCAGGGCCACCCTTGACCATCTCATCCAGCGATATGCCCGTCCCAGCGAGGAGCGGTTGAAGACGAGGCATGGCGACCGAGCCGTCGTGTGTGTGGTCCAGGGCGAACCAACTTGACGGCCCGGACAACAGGGTCACCTCGTCTAGCAACCAGTCGCACTCGATTGTGGTGAGCACCCCCAGTGTTCCCTCGGCCAGCCAGGCCGTTGGGTGCCCGACGTCGAAGCCGGCGTCGCGGAGGGCGGTCGGCCAGTCGTCCCGGAGATCCGCGTGCACCGTGATCCGCTCGCACGCCGGCCGGGCCGCTTGGGCGAGGAGAACCTGCTCCTTGAACTCCAGCACGTCAGGCAGGTCCACCTCAAACAGCCGTGTACCAGCTGGCCAGTCCAACCGGAACGCCCGGGTGTCCAGACCCGCAGCCAACACTACGATCTGACGGCAACCGTTGGCGCAGACCTGGTGGAAGTACTCGTCGAAGAAACGGGTCTTGATCACGATGACATCGCCTATCATCGCCATAAGGCCGGAGGTCGGTGCGCCCTTATACAGCTGTGAAGGGGTTTCCTGTGTCGGAAACCAAGGATTCGCCGAGCCGGCTGCCGTCACGAAGTGCTGCGCGAGGTGGTCGCTGAACAGCCGGTCGGCTCGCTGAGTCTCGGTCGCTCGAGCGACCGCGTTGCCCAATGCCGTCCAGCTCTCGTCAGGCATCGTGATGGGTGCGTTCTGGTAGTTCATTATGCACCTCCAGCTCAATCCGGAATGATAACCGCCCACGCCGTTCGTGACGCCTGAAGACGTCGGCAGCCTGTTCGCTCGTCACGTCAGTTCGTGTTGCACCAACCTAGGCTTGCACCCAGCTAGCGGGACAGCCTATGTGGCGCGGGCCGGCCGCGCCACGGGAGCCAGCGCCACAACATCGCGTGCCACCGGGAGGCGTTCCTGGGCGTCGTCCGACTTGCGTACCGCTAGCCGGATCGCGGCCATCGCGAGTGCGAGGTCGTCAACACCGTATCGAGTGTTGTGGCGGTACCGGATGTGGTGCTGCGCGACCGTACGAAGCTGAACGGCAAGCCTGTGGGTTCGCGTTGGTGGATGATGTGCCTGGCTGCCTGGCGCGAGTCCGAGCAGGCTTTCGCAGCTGCGCAGGGCCGGGACCGCCCGGAATGGCTTGGTTACTTTGATGATGCCTACCTGGCTGGGAAGTTCGGGCGCTGCTTCTGTGACCTGGGGCGTCCAGCTGAGGCCGAGGAGTTCGCCCGACGTGCGCTGGACATGCTCGTCGGCTACGAGCGGCGTCGGTTGCTCTACCTGACGCTGCTCGCCTCGATATTGGCTGATCAGCGCAAGGTCGAGGAAGCCTGCGAGACCGGCCTGGCCGCGCTGCGTATCGCCGCTGATGTGCGGGCCGGTCTCCTCCTCAACCTCGCGTGCGGCCGTGATCGCAGGGTCCTCGTCCGCGTCGACGTACCCGCCGGGTAGCTCCCAGGTCCAGCGGTCCGGCACGAACCGGTGCCGCCAGATCATCAGCACCCGCTCCCGCGCATCGTCGAGCAGCACGGTGATCGCGGCCTCGGGCATCCGCACCACGTACTGCTCGAAGTGCACCCCGTCGGGCAACTCCACCTGCACGATGCTCAACCGCAGCCGCCGGGTGTCATCCACCAGCCGCTCACCGTGAATGGTCCAGCGGGTCGGTTCCGGGGCGACCGGATGCTGAGGGTTGGCCATCGTTAACGGCGCTTGGGGCCCGAGTTGGCGGTACTTGAAGACAGGCCAACTGGGCAAGCTACGCCGGTGCCGCCGATTCCACAGTAGCCGTGGGGATTTTTGGCTTCGGAGAGGTACTGCTGGTGGTAGTCCTCGGCGTAGTAGAAGTCGCGCAGGGGGGCAATCTCGGTGGTGATCTGGCCGCGCCGGGCTGTGGTGAGTGCCTGTTGGTAGAGGGCGCTACTGCTCTGCGCCTCGGCGGCCTGGTCGGCGTCGGTGGTGTAGATCGCGGAACGGTACTGGGTGCCCCGATCGTTGCCTTGCCGCATACCCTGCGTCGGGTCGTGACTTTCCCAGAACACCCGCAAGAGCTCCCCATAGGAGATCTGGGCTGGGTCGAAGACGACCAGCACCACCTCGGTGTGCCCGGTCCGTCCGGAGCACACTTCTTCGTAGCTGGGGTTGGGGCTGTGTCCGCCGGCGTAGCCCACTGCGGTGGAGTACACCCCGGGGGTACGCCAGAAGATCCGCTCGGCGCCCCAGAAGCAGCCCATCCCGAAGACCGCGGTACGCAGGCCGTCGGGGAAGGGGGGTGCGATGCGGTGGCCGTTCACGGCGTGCCGTCCCGCTACCGGCATCGGGGTGGACCGCCCGGGTAGCGCCTCCTCGGCGGCCACCACGTGGGTCTTGTTACGTCCAAACAGCGCCATGCCGCCAGATTACGCTGAGGCGACCGGCACGCCAGGCGAACCAGCACGCGGGAGATGCTTGTCGCGCTCCGCCAGCCCTTCCAGGAGGCTGGCTGGATGCGTGCTGCGGCGGGGCAGGTATCGGCGCAGGGACAACGTGGGGGCTTCGACATAGCGCCAGGACAACCAACCGCACAGGTAGGTCAGTGGTAGTGCGGTGACGGTCAGTGACCATTGGGTGTCGGCGCCGGCCATGATCAGCAGTTGTTGGACCGGGAACCCCCACACGTACAGGCCGTAGCTACCGAATACCCAGGAGTCGTAGCCCTCGAGGCGAGCCGGCCAGTGAAACGCCAGCACGAGCGCCCCGTACCCGGCCATGAACGGGAGCGTCAGCGCCCCGGCCTTGGTGCTGTGCACCGCGATCTGGAGCCCGACGAGTGACCACGCCGCCACTGGTGACAGGGGAATCTTGTCCCGGTAGGTGTGCAGCACCATGCCGATGCTGAACGCAACGAGGAACGCGACCATCGACCCGACCGGTACCTGGAGGAACGAGCCGCCATGTCCGGGGTTGCCGATACTGGCCTCGAATCGGCGATCCAGCCCGACCAGCATCAGCGTCAGCACGATCGTCAACCACGGGGCCCGGCGGAACAGCCCACTGGCGCCGAACCCGAGTACCACCAGGTAACCGGTGAGCTCCATCGGCAGCGTCCAGATCGCGCCGTTCACCGACCAGGGCCACGGATTGTGGTCGAACACCCCGGGCAGCTGATGTTGCAAGGTGTACAGGCCTGCGTTGTGGACAATATATCCCCAGGTGCCGCGAGCCGAGAAGTACGTCGTGGGGTCGAGCGTCGAGACCAGTGGCCCGATCACCAGAGCGGTGACGAGCACCACGAACAGCAGTGGCGGCCACAATCTCAACACCCGCTTGACGCTGAAGCGCCACCAGGACGGATCCTGGCGCCAGCTGTTGCTGATCTGGTAACCGCTCATGGCAAAGAACCCCATCAGGGTGATGTAGCCCGGCGACAGGTTCCATGACGTCGGAAAGATCGTCAGGCGTGACGGGTTGGTCAGCGGTGCAGAGTGATCGATGATCACGATCAACGCACCGATCATCCTGAGCCACGCGAAACCGGTGTTCGAATGCGCCTTCATGGGCTGTGGCACGGGCGGGAGGGTAACACCGGTTACCGACAGCGAGTGATTACCGACCCGGCTCGGGTAGCTGGGTTGTCGGTGCAGGGAGGTCGGCGGTGAACACAAGGTGGCCGCTGTGCAGAATGTGCCCCGACCTGGACGCCGACCTGGTGACTTCAAGGGGATGGCAGAGTGAAGCTGAACGAGCCGCCTACCGAAAATGGGCCCGAGGCGGTCAGCCCGTTTCCGCCGGCGGTTCGGTGGGATGCCACTCAGTCGGAGGCGCCGACGCAGGTGATGGGCGCGGTCGGGGACCTGTTCCAGCCGGTCAGCAGGTCCCCGGGGCCGATCCCCGGCGAACTTGGCAACAGCGACCGCTCGGCACCACCGTGGTGTGACTCGGACCTACCGCCTATCGTCGAACAGCAGCGCGTCTGGCTGCGCCAGCGGCCCGCGCCGCTTGAGGATCCCGGGATGCAGGGCCGGTCCACGCAGATCATTGGGCTCACGGTGGTGGCGGTCGTGGTGCTGGGGCTGATCGCCGCCACGGTGGCGTACTTCCTGACCTCGGGACCGGGCCGGGCCGAGAGCGAGCAGAGTGCCGCGCCCCAGCCTGTCGCAGCCCCTCGTGACCTGCCGTCCCCGCCAGCCCCACAGCCGGCACCGGTGGACACCGAGCACGCCCTAATCGACCCGCCCGGCCAGGCCCGCGGCGGTGGCGGGCAGTTCGACCTGGCCCAACTACGCAGCGCTGATCTGGTGCCCCGCCCCATCCAGGACGTCCTGCAGGCCGGCGGGATGACCGACGGGGTGCTCAAGACCACGACCACCCCGGGCGGCACCACGATCGGGATGTTCGCTCTCACCATGCCTGACCAGCAGGCCGCGACGACGGTGGCGCAGGCGATTGCCACCGCGGAGCTCCGGGGTGGACTCAAGGCGGACGACAACCGCGCGCTGCAGGGCGTGGCGGTGATGGGCAGCGTGCCGGGCTCGGAGTCCACGGTGTACCGGGGGGTCTACGTGCTCTACGACCGAGCGATCTTCTTTGAGGTGTTCGGGTCACACCGCGACGACGTGCTGGCCACCTTCGACTCCCTGATCAGCCAGCAAGTGAACCACGCGCCACCCACGGTCCGGGTTGGTCGCTAGCGAGCCAGTGCGGTGGCCAGCACGTCCTGCAGTGTGGCGCGGGCCACGTCGGGTCCGAACCGCTCGGTGATCGCGCTGGCGCCGGCTTCGGACAACGTGCACCACAGGGCGTCGTCGTCGAGCAATCGCACCACCCGCTCGGCAAACCCGGTGGCGTCGGCGGCGACCAGCACGTGCTGCCCGTCGACCAGTCCCATTCCTTCGGCGGCTACCGGCGTGCACACCGTGGGCAGGCCGGCCGCCATGCTCTCGCCCACCTTGCCCTTCACTCCGGCGCCGAACCGCAGCGGTGCCACCGACAGCCGGCATCGCCGGTGCCACGGCATGAGATCAGCCACCCACCCGTGCACCTCGACGGTTTCATTGGCCAGCTCAAGCACATCGGCAGTGGGATTGCTGCCCACCACGTGCAGCACCGTGCCCGGATGCTGGCGGTGCACCAGCGGTAGCACCTCGCGGGCCATCCAGGCCACCGCGTCCCGGTTGGGCAGGTGGTCGAAGCTGCCGACGAACAGCAGTCCTGTGCGGCCGTGCGGCCCGGGCACCGCACCGGCGGGATGGTGCACGTTGGACAGCACCCGTACGTCCGCCTCCGGCACCAGGCTGCGCAGCAGGTGCTGCTCGTACTCGGAGACCACCAAGGTCAGATCGGTGGCGCGCACCAAACCGAGCTCCAGTTCCCGGGACGCGGCTGCCTTGCCCGCCAAGGCCCCCAACAGGGCATCCGTGGACGCGGCCAGCTCGGCCTGCCGTTGCAGGCGCAGGAAGTGCAGGTCGACGGTGTCGTAGCCGATGAGGCACTGCGGCGCGCGCATCCGCAGCTCCTCCAGCAGCTTCCACCCCACCTGCGGGCGGGACAGCAGCGCCAGGTGCAGCGCCGCACCCGCCTCACGCAGGAAGGTGTCCTGCCCAGCCGGGTCGGGGATCACGGTGATCCCGTGGCGCTGCAACTCCCCGGTGTAGGGCTGCGGCAGCGCGCCGTTGCCCGGGAAGAAGACCACCCGCTCGCCCAGCTCGACGAGCTGCAGCAGCAGCCGGTGCATGCGCAGCGACCCGGAGTCCCGGTCGGGGGTGGGCACCTGGTGGTCGGCCACCAGCACCAGCCCACCCCGGTGGCCGGCCGGACCCCGTTGGCGCCCCCGCCACACGTTGAGCTCGCTGGCGGCCGGCAGGTGGTCGGTCAGCGCCGATGCCCACTTGTCCACGAACAACGCGCGGTTTATCTCCTGGTAGCGCTTGACGCCGGCGGTGAGGTCGGTGCCATGGGTGACGCCCTCGTGGTGCACCACCACCGCGCGTGGCTCGACAATGACCCGGTGCCCGGTGGCGCGAATGGCGAAGGCCAGGTCGGTGTCCTCGTAGTAAGCGGGCGCATACCGCTGGTCGAAGCCGTTGACCTGCTCGAACAGCTCCCGGCGGACCAGAATTGCCGCGCCGGAGCAATAGTCGACGTCGCGTCGCGCGCCGAACTCGGCCGCGCCGGCGTCGTGGCCGCGCCCGTAGTTCCAGCCTGACCCGTCAGCCCAGATGATGCCGCCGCTTTCCTGCAACCGCCCGTCCGGGTACACCAGCATCGCGCCGACCAGGCCGATCCGGTCGTCGGAGTCGGCCGCGTCGACCAGCGCATCCAGGGCGCCGGGCTGCACCTCGGTGTCGTTGTTGAGAAACAGCAGGTAGGCGCCGCGTGCGTGGCGTGCGCCGAGGTTGCACGCCCCCACGAACCCAACGTTGCGCTCGGTGCGCACCAGCCGCACGCCTGGGCAGGCACTGACCAGCTCAGCGGTGCGGTCCGGGGATGCGTCGTCGACGACCAGCATCTCGAACGGGATGGCCGGGTGGTGCTGCTCAATGCTGGCCAGGCACTCCCGGGTGTACTCCCACTTGCCGTGTACCGGCACAACCACGCTGAGTAGCGGTGACGTGCTGGTGCGCAGCGTCACCGGCCGGGGCGGTGGCATGGTGGCGACCGGCCGCCCCCGTCCCAAGGCGCGCTCGTAGAGGTCACGGCGTAGCGTCCCGCGCGGTGCGGCGCGCTCCACGGTGCCCCGGTAGCGGGAGATCAGCTGTGCTGCGGTTGCCGACTGTTCCGCACGCAACCCTTGCACCTCGCCGGCCAGCTCGGTTGCCCGGCGTTCGGCATCGCCTGCGATCTCCTGTCGCCAGCACGCCAGCGACTCGGCCCGCTCGGCTCGGCGCTGTGCGGCGGCGAGCTCGGCACGCAGCCGCTGCAGGTCGCCGTCCGCCCGGGTCAGCTCTCGGGCGGCCACAGCCCGATCGGTGCAGGCTTGCTGTCGCTGGCCGGCCAGCTCAGCGGCGGCCCGGTCCCGTTCCTGCGCGAGCGCGCGGTGTGCGTCGCGCACCAGGGTCAGGTCGGGGTCTATCAGCACGCTGAGTGCGGGCAGCTCCGGCAGCGCCGTATCCGACGCGACGCCGAGCAGGTAGGTGTGCGGTAGCTCCGCCGCTACCTGCCAGCCCCCTTCCGGCGTCCTGCGCAAGGACTGCGCACTCCCCAAACCGGGCTCCGTAGTGCTGATCAGCGATCCGGCGGCGACGTTCTGCCGCAAGATGGCGACGTGCTGAAACGAGCCACCCAGCAGCGTCCGGAACTCCGGTTCGGTGAGCTCCCGGAGATGGAAGGGGTTGTCGTTGCCGTGTTCGTGGCTGTACACAGTCACGTCGGGTGTACTGGTCAGAAACAGCCCGCCCGGCGCCAGCAGCCTACGTACCACCGCGATCAGGGTGTTCTGCTCCTCGACATGTTCCAGCGCCTCGAAGCAGGTGATGACCTCGAAGCGCTCCGTTCCGGTGAGCAGCTCGGGGTCGATCATCGAACCGACGGTGAAGTGCAAGTTGTCCCGGTGGTAGAGGGCGGCGGCATGCTCCACCGTGTGCGGGTCGAGGTCGACGCCCACTACTTCGCGGGCTCCGCCGGCGAGCAGCGCGGGGCCGAAGCCCTCCCCGCAGGCAAGATCGAGCACCCGCGCGCCTGCAGTGAAGCGGCCAGCCAGCGCGTACCGGTGGTAGTGCTCGTAGATGACCTGCAAGTCATCGGTCCAGGGCACACAACGCTCACCGGTCCACTCGATACGGCGGCCCGCGGTGTCGTCCATCGGCGTTCTCCCCACATCCGGCTGGTCGGCCGGTGCAGGATAGGCGAGTGCCCGGGAGGTACGGCGCACGCCATGGCGGTGACCGACCGCAAGCTGCGGAGGGGACTGGCCGCAGCTTGCGATCAGCGGAGGGCGCCGCGGCGGCTCCGGCCTCGAATCGCACCGAAGATCCCGGTGGCGACGAACAGCACCATGCCGACGATCGCCAACCACAGTAATGTTTTGACGGCAAACCCGACAATGACCAACACGACCCAGAGGACCAGCAAGCCGAGGATCAAACCCATGACGCACCACCCTTTGACCGCGGTGACCCCGTGGTGGGGTCTGTAGGCTACAGGTATACCCGCCGTGATTTACCCCAAACTCGGCATTGGAGAGAAACTTCGGAGCGCTGTTAGCTGTTGGTCGGCGGTCGCTCCACGAGCTGGCTGAGATAAAGTTGCTCACCGAGCGTGTCAATCAGTTCTAGGTTGGTCTCGAGGTAGTCGATGTGCTCTTCCTCGTCGGCGAGGATGTGCTCGAAGATGTTGGCGGTGGTGACGTCGCCCTTCTCCCGGCACATCGTGATGCCGGGGCGCAGCCGCGCGACAACCTCCATCTCGACAGCGAGATCGGCCTGGAACTGCTCTCGCACGGTCTGACCAATCCGCAGGGCGAACAGCCGCTGGTAGTTCGGCAGACCCTCCAGGAACAGGATGCGGTCGGTGATCCGCTCCGCGTGGTGCATCTCCTCGATGGATTCCTTGCGGGTGTGTTCGGCGAGCTTGGTGAAGCCCCAGTTGGCCTGCATCTTGGCGTGCAGGAAGTACTGGTTGATGGCGGTCAGCTCACTGGTGAGCTGTTCGTTGAGCAGCGCGAGAACTTCGTCATCGCCGCGCATACGTCACATCCCTTCCGGATCGACCCCTGAGAATTGACCGTAACGCGTCGTGGGCGGCTTGTCACCGAAGGTGAGCCTGCCCTGACCAGGGAATATGAGGATCCGATCCGGTGATTCAGGCGCTGTGCTGTAGTGCGCTACCTAACCCGTCGGCATCGGAGCCGAGCAGCGCAACTATTTTCCCGACGCAGGAGCCGCAGCCAGTCCCGGCCGCGGAGCGGGCGACCACGTCCCTGAGAGTGCACGCCCCCGCTGCGATGCATCCGCGTACTTCGGCCTCTGTCACCGCCCGGCAGATGCAGACGTACATGAGCTCCATCGCCCCTCTATCGAGTGATAGGCAAGGCTAAGCACATCAGATCATCGGGGTGACGTCCAGTCCCCGGCTGGCTCAACTTGCCGACGCGACTCAGGAGGGTGCCAGTGCCTGACTTACGAGGGTGCCAGCGCTTGGGCGGCCCTTCTGCCGATGCCGCGGACCTCAAAGCCCACCCGACCCAGCACGTCGGCGTCGAGCAGGTTGCGGGTGTCGACCACGATGCGGCGCTCGACGAGCTCGGCCAGCCGGCCCCAGTCCAGGCGCCGGAACTCGGGCCATTCGGTGAGCACGACCAGGGCGGCGGCACCGGAGGCGACCTTGAGCGGGTCGTCGCAGACCTGCAGGTCGTCGGTCATACCAGGCACCGCGGTGGGCACCTCGGGGTCGTAACCGATCAGGTCGGCCCCCTCGGCGGCCAGCAGCGCGGCCACCGTCAGAGCTGGAGAGTCACGCAGGTCGTTGGTGCCGGCCTTGAAGGTCAGCCCGAGTAACCCGATTCGCTGACCGTCCAGCGACCCGCCGACCGCATCGCGGACCTTATCGACCATCCGGTGTTGCTGGTGCGTGTTGGTGTCCAGGCTGGCCTGCAGCAGCGCGAAGTCGAAGTCCGCCGCGGCGCATACCTGAAGCAGCGCGTGGGTGTCCTTGGGCAAGCAGGACCCACCCCAGCCCGGGCCCGGTTGCAGGAAGGCTTGCCCGATCCGGCGGTCGTAACCGATACCCTCAGTGACGTCCAGCACGTCCGCCCCGAACCGCTCGCACAGCTCCGCGATGCTGTTGACATAGGACAGCTTCATCGCCAGGAAGCAGTTCGCCGCGTACTTGACCAGCTCGGCGCTGGCCGCATCGGTGAGCACCGTCGGCGCGCCCAGCCGGGCATACAGCGCCGCGACCCGCTCAGCAGCATCCTGCGCGTCGCAGCCCACCACGATGCGGTCGGGGTTGAGGAAGTCGTCCACCGCCGAGCCCTCCCGCAGGAACTCCGGGTTGCTGACCACCGCCACGTCCGAGCGGGCCAGCAACTGCGCGGTGCGCGCTGCGGTGCCGACCGGTACGGTCGACTTGTTGACCACCACGCAGCCGGCCGGTAGCAGTGCTCGCACCTCGGTGGCCACCGCTTCCACCGCTGACAGATCCGCCGCGCCGCCGGCCCCCATCGGAGTGGGTACGCACAGGAACACCACCTCGGCATCGGTCACCGCGGCGGCGGCGCCCATGACGAACTGCAGGCGACCGGCGGCCAGGCCCTGCGCCACCAGCTCAGGCAGCCCCGGCTCCAGGATCGGCACCTCCCCGCGGGACAGCCGGGTCACCTTGGCCTCGTCGACATCAGCGCACACCACCCGGTGCCCCAATGAGGCCAGGCACGCGCCAGTGGTCAGGCCCACGTAACCAGAACCGATCACCGCGATCCGACGCACGAACATCCGATCTCCCCTCACACTGCGTTGCCGCCTATGGTGGCACACCGTAACCGCGTCAGAGGTCGCCGGCGTAGGGCACGTCGTACACCTGATCGGAGTTCATCCACCGTCGCAGCGCGCGGGTGGCGCGCACGTCGTCGGCGTTGTAGGTGAGCAGCCGGGCGCGCTGGGCCAGGTCCGGCTCGCCACCGCCCAATCCGACGGCGTCGGCGTACCAGCGCATCGAGTTCTCCCCGCTGGCCTCCGGATCGTGCCAAGAGAACCCAGCGGCCGGCGCAACCGTCTTGAGCCCCTTGCCGCGCGCGCAGAGGAACTCGGTGCTGACCACCCCGTACATATCCACCCACTGGCCGGAGGTGATGAACTCCTGCACCTCAGCGGTGCTCGGAATCCCGGGGGTGCCGGCGAAGCGTTCCACGGAGGAGAGCATCCAGCGGTTCTCGGCCTGCTCGTTGTAGCAGTAGGCGGCAAAGCTCAGGCCGCGTTCGGCAACCCGGTGGCGGACGTCGGTCAGCCACTGCCAGAACGCGGCGAACGACCGTGCCTCGTCAGGTGTCGGCACTGGTTCCCAGGTGGCGAAAGCGCGGTACCCGCAGGGCATGCCGATGTCGGAACCGGACAGCAGACATCCCCACAGGTAGGCCCCATCGTCGTCGAAGCTCTCCATGTCCACGTCCACCTCGACCTCGGCGCGTGGCACGGCGATGCGCCGGTTGCGCCGCACCAGCGTGAGGTCCCGCTGCCAGGCACGGGCCAGCAGCACCGCGTCGCGAAAAGACGTTCCGGCCATCGGCGCTGGCGCCGCGCCTGCCGGGTCCAGGGCGGCCAGTGCGTCTACGGTAAACACCCCGGCCGCTCTCAGTGCCACCGTGTCCTCCCCGCGGAGCACCATGCTGACGTCCCGGGACTCCCGCAATGCCGGACCGCAGGTGGGCCACCACGGGCACGAGCGACATTCGTTGACCCGGGACGGCTGGGCCAGCGGCTGTGCCTGGGTGGCGGCGGCGTGCGCGATGGCCAGCCGATCGGCGAACCGAGCGTCGTACTCGACCATCGCGGTGCGCCCACCCGGCCAGGTGGGCGTGTCCAGGTCATGCCAGACCACGACGTCGGCCTCCAGCCCGATCACCCCGCCGGTGGCGCGGCCGCGGACCGCCAGCCCAGCCGCCTGCAGCAGCCGCACCGCATGGGCCAGCCGCAGTTGATCCCGGGACTGCGGGCGGATCTTGCGATCCGGGTCGATGCGGGCCGCGGCCAGGCTGGGCTGGGCCAGCGGGCTGGTGCGGGCCCCGCAACCGGGGTCGGTGACCTTGTGCCGCACGACGATCACCGGAAGGTAGCCACCGCGGTGCCGCACCAGCAGCTCCACGCTGCCGCGCCGGCCGCTGGGGACATCCGCCGGCAGCAACCCGCCCCAGACGAACGGTGCGCCCTGGCTGAGCAGCGCGAGGGTGGCGGCGCGGCGCCGTTCAGCAGGCAGCTCGGGGGGTATCTCTGCCCAGTCCGTGGCGTGTTGTCCGGCCAGGCAGTCGGCGACGGCGCGGCGGTGCGCGGCGGTGTCGGCGATTCGTCGCGCGCTGCTGGCATCCAGGGCCGCGCGCGGTGCGTCCACTGCTGCGGGGTCATGCTCCAGATGCGCCCGGCGGCGGCACCGGGTGACCACAGCCGCGTCGAGCAGTACTGGCGAATCAACGGCGTCCAAGTCCACGACATCCAGGTCCACGGCGCCAGACTATGTCTCGGGACCGACAGTTCGGAGATCACGCACCGGCGTGGCGGTACGCGTGCACTAGAGCCGCGCCAGCAACCAGGGTCCGCCAGCTCAGTCCACCTGGGGCAGCATGGCTGTGGTGCTATGGATCTGGAGCAGTACGTCAAGACCGCCGAGCGCGCACTCAACACGGTGCCGCAGCGCGCGGCGGCTGATCCAGCCCTGCCCGCAGTGCCTGTGGTCCTGGGCGAGCATTACCAGCACCGCGAGTGCCCCGGCGAGCTCGTCACGCTGATGCATCGGCAACGTGCGGAGGAACTCCAGCTGAGCGTCCACCACGCCGTCCAGGAACGCGGCTTCACGCGCCATGACGCGGCGGTGCCGCCACCTGAAGCGATTCCAGCCGAGCGGCAGCCCGGCCTGCCGCTCGTGGATCTCGCCTGACTGCTTTGCCGCCATGTGCACCGCCTGTAATCGTCCGGTTGCACAAACCATCGTCCGGCCGATGCCTGACGTTAGCTGTCAGCGGAACATTCCGCGCCGGTACCGCTCCATCAGGCGATGAGGAGCTGTTCGATCGTGTGCCAGAGATCCTGGGCGTCCGAGTTGTTGGTTCGCCGGGCTGCCTCGATCTGCAAAGGCCTCATCCGGTCGGTCACCCGCTTGGACTTCACGTCGGCCGCCAGCGTCAGGGCTTGCCGACCGACCTGAACACCAAGATCGACATCACCCTGCCGAAGATGGCAGGTGGCCAGCATGGTGAGGTCGAAAGCCTTGCCACGGGACATCAATTTTTCGCCGTGGATCACGCTTGCTGCAGTGATCTCCGGAATCGCGATGGTCGCATACCGAGGGTCAACGGCCGACAACTCGTGGTACACCGCGCCGCTTAACCCATTCGTGTCGTACCACTGGGCCCAGGGGGGAGCGTCGTTCATGTTCACCCTGGCCAGCTCGTCCTCGGCGCGGCGCAGCAGTTTGTACGCCTGCACGTCGTCACCGACCATCGCGTACGCCCACGCTTCGTTGCCGCACATGATCGAGACGGCCAGCTCGGAGCCGGAGTCCTGGGCAGCCAGTTGGCCCAGCTGGAACCACTTGAGTGCGTCGCTGGGTTCTCTCTCGTGCAGATAGATCCGGCCGATCCGGTACATGATGTTCGACAGCAGGTCCGAGTCGTTAGCCTGCTTGGCGTATTCCAGGGCGGTGGCGTAATGGCTCCGCGAGGAGTCGATCAACCCCACGTCGAAGGTCGTCCACCCGGCCAGGTTCTGCAGGTCGCCCAGCGCTCGGAACAGTCGCTGACGGACGTCTTCCTTGCCCGACGCGCCCAGCAGGCGCTCAGCCCAGGACAGTTGGGCGACAACCGCGTCCCGACACGTTCCACCGCCGAACTGGTGATCCAGCGCGCGCATGGCTCTGGTGGCGGCCTCAACCTGCTTGACATCCGACAGGCCGATGTTGCTCGGTGTCGGTGTCTGGGCGGGGCTGGGCAGCCATTCATCGCGGTCGGCCCCCAGCACTGCGGTGCCGAACATCACGGCGGCTCCATGGGCCAGGAGCTTCCGGCGCTTCACCGACTCATCCTCCTCGGACAGTGCGTTGTCGGGTGGTCCGACCATGCTTGTGGCGGTAACCGGGTCGTAGGCCAAGCCCATGTACCCGCGGGGGATACCCAGGCCGTCAGCAATCCGCGCTAGCACGTCGTAAGCCATGACCTGGCGACCCTTGAGGATCTCCGAGACCTCAGACTGGGACTGCCCCGTCATGGCTGCGATGTGCCGTTGCGAGATCCCCACCCGTCGGAGCTGCCGGTAGACCGCAGCGATGTCACGATCTGCCAGTATCTGTTTCATCTCCGGGTCGTTCCATCGCTCCGGAGACAGCCGGTTGTCCTGCGGGCCGGTCACGTTCACTGTTGTCCCCTTGCCGTCCGACGGGCGACGTGTGCAGAGTAGGTGTACTCGTCGTCGCTGGTGAAGAGTACTTCGGTCAAGCTGATCAGCCCCACCTGTCATGGTGTGCCGCTCACGGTCATATCACGCCCGATCGGCGCAGTGCAGCCCGTGACGGGTTCAACCAGGCCCCGCACGTTGTCTACCGTGAACTTGGCGCGACCAGGACCGCGATGTCGCGGACATTACTTTCGGTGCGCGGCCTGGACGGCGGCGGGAAGGCGGCGAGGTGGATCAGGTTTTGGGCCGGATGCTCCGGCAAGCAGTGTGGGATCGGCTCGACATGCTCGACAAGCTCGCCAGCAGCGCCGATAACGGCTCGCTGGTCTCGGTGGCGCGTAGTGAGCTGCCCCGGTTGACTCATGGCTGGCGTGCTCTGCTCGCTGCTCATGCGCCGGATCCTCGGGGTCGCTGTCCGGAATGTTCAAGCCGGTGGCGACCGCGGGCGGCGTTGTGCAGCGTCTGGCAGGCCGCCCACGAGCACCTCATTGCCGCTGAGAACGCTGCCGCTGAGAACGCAATGTCCGAAGCTGTGCTTTCCGGACGACACCCGGCATCGCTGCTTCCCATCGGAGCGAGCTCCGCGGGCTGATATCACTGTTCGTTCAACTCCATAGAGCTGGCGGTCTCGGCGCGGTTCGTGGGTCTCCCCCCCACCCACGAAGGCTGAGTAGCCGCCATGTGGCCGGTGATCCGGCAAACATCCGTGCCCCCGACCGAGATGTTGTAAGGATCACCGGCCACCTCACCCCACCCCGCTCCCCACCGAGTGGAGTGCCGCGCCGGTGGCGCCGTCGTTGCCTGACCGACCGCCACTGTCAACGTTGGTCCGAATGAACGCCGGATCCCGCTGCCCCGGTGCCTGGTATGAATCGCCAGTGCACCGCAGGCTCGGGACATCCCCCGTCCGGCGCCGGACGCGTGCAGCGCAGGCACCCGCAAATGGGGCGGGGCCGTTCGAGAGGAACGGCCCCGCCCCATAATTCTCTAACAATGAGCTTACTGCCGATTAACTCACTGTCAGCAGGCGGTCGTAGACCATTTCATGCATCCATCGGGTGGTCGCCGTCGGGAGTGTGGTCACCGCCGGGCAAGAGCGCCCGACGTGCACGACGTCCACCGCGTCGGGGTCAACGTCGTGCGGACCGGCGGCGGCCAGCACGGTGGGCCCGTAGTACTCGGCTTGCGTGAGGCACTCGACATTGCGCGCGATGTGCGCGGGTAACAACAGAGCGGTGGGGCACAGCCCGGCGAACGGTGCGGCGCCGGTGAGCCCGGTCCGCCAGTGGCGGGCCGGCGCGATGATGCCGCTCAGCTGCACCGCAGTTGCTGGCACGAGGTGGCGCATTTCGGGCCAGTCCCAGGTGGATACCGACAGTCGGTCGGTCACCGGGCGCCAGCCGGAGCTGCTCCGGTGTGCATGCACGTCCTCAAGGAGATTGACGACGACCACGATCCGGCGGCCGAGCAGGACCATCGGGTCCAGGACCACGCCATCCCAGCCCAGCGCGTCGACCGCGGCGCGGGCCAGGTGATCTGGTGCGGCGAGGACCTCGACGGTGTCGGCGGCACAGATCTGGGGACCGAGCACGGTCCCGCGGGCCTCGACCAGCGATTCGGGTGCCACTGGGGATGGTCTCCCATCGTGTCGCGGGATGTGCCTCTTATTACGGAGGCCGCCGTGGTCAGCCGGTGACGGCAGCGGCGTGGTGACAAGAATTACCAGGACTTGGCCGGTATCTGGTGGAGGCGCGGCCGCTGTGGCGTCCGACGGCACATCATTCGCGCCGACTGGTCGGTCGAGTTCAGTCCGCCCATAGTGAGGCTGCCCCTTAGCGCGACGGCCCATGGTTCGACGGCCCATGGTTTCGACGGCCCATGGTTCGACGGCCCATGGTTCGACAACGCAGACCAGCGGTAAGCCGGTTCGCCGGGCGGCGCGTTCGTGCGGCTACTGAGCACAATCCGTGCCTGCCGGCTAGGTGGTCGCTGATACGTCACTGGCCAGAAGATCGGCTGGGATGGTGCCGTCACTGTGTTACGGCTCGTTTCCGTTGGGTAGTCATCTCGTCGCCGTTGTTAGGTAGTGTTTGCTGATACCCTACGTAGTTCATCGCCTTTTTTCCACTTATCAAGCACACGCGCCGCGCGAGTTGGCTGTAATGAGTCGGCCGGGGGTCGGGGGTCCGCTGCGCACCGGACCGCGTCCCACTACCTATGGGTATCCCCAGCAGGGCTCTCACCAGCTCTGATGGTGGCCGGAGGAGCTCTTCCCGGCGTTGCACAGTAGGTAGTTGGCATTGCTGAGACCTACGTAATTCTTGTCGACGTCTAAGCGGTCGAAAAATCTGTTTCACGGCTACGTGGCGTGGCCCAAAGTTTAGGTGGCGAATGCATGTTGTCAGACGACCCTGTCCTCGTCATGGTGGGTATTAGCCGAATCGGCAATGCGTCGATGAGGCGTTCTGTTTCCGGCCCGCTGGGGGTCGCTATGGAGGAGGATCTGGAATGTCTGACGCAGTGAGCTTTGTTGAGATCGATGGCCAGCACGTGGAGCTGCTCCCCGCCCGCACCGTCATGTCCATGTTCAGCCTGGGCGGCGGCGACGGTGGCAAGGGTGGCGCCGGTGGCGCCGCGCAGGGTGGCCTCGGCATCAACATCCTGAGCGGCATCGGCATCCTGGGCACAGGGTCCGCCAGCGCCGGTGACGCCATCGGCGGCAACGGTGGCAGCGCCAACGGCGGCCGTGGCTGAGCCACGGATGAGTTGAGCTGGTGATCGCATACCGCCGGCCGAGCTGGCAATCGGGCTGCGGTGCCGTTGGCTAGGGAACGGCACCGGTACGGCCGGCGGTAGCGCCCAGAGTGGTGACGCTGAAAAAGGAGGGGTGGCCGCATGCGGCCACC
>JBOHFG010000180.1:0-1131 GCA_050699575.1 Pseudonocardiaceae bacterium | reverse complement strand
GGTGGAGTTGTCTTCGCGGTAGACGGTGTCGCGGAGCCAGTGCAGTGACTCGATGCCCCAGTGCTGGCGGATCAGGGTGGCGAGGCGTTCGGGGGTGGCGCGGTCGGTGGACAGGTTGGTCACGCCGAGCGCCGCGACCGCCGACAGCGGCGCACCGGCCGGGTCGCAGGTGTCGCGCTCGACCAGCCAGACCTGGTTGACGTGCGGGAACGGCAGATCCGCGGGTGCGGGCAGCACTTGGATGGTGCGGGTGGTGACCCGGCCGTGACCGGTGTCGACGTCGCGGGCGGCGAGGGGGACCTGGGCCCATGCCAGCGCGTCGAGCGCGGCGAACAATGCTGGCTGGTTCTGTTTGACGGTGAGCACGAACCCTGCGCCGCGTTCATGGAGATAGTGGGCGTGGGCGCGTTGGGTATGGAGTGCGTCGGCGGTGACTACCACCGACGCCAGGTCGACACCGGTGCTGGCGAGCTTGTCCAGGAGTGAGGCGAACATGGGGATCTCGTTGGTTTTCGCGCCCACCTCGACCTGGCCCAAGACTAGGGCATCGGTGTGAGTCGCGGCCGCGAGCAGGTGCACCTGATTGCCCTCGGTGTCGGTGGCGCCGCGCACGGTCTTACCGTCTACCGCGATCGCGACTAGCGCCAAAGGATCGGTCATGGACTCGCGGGCGGCGGATTGCCGAGCCAACCAGGCGCCGATCACCGCGTCCACCGCCGCAGCGTCGGCACCGGTGACCACCCGCCAGATGGTGGCCTTCGACGGTGATTCAGCGTCCCGGCCATAGAGCTGGGCCAGCAGCTCGGCGGGAACATCGGCGGCCCAGCCGGCGATCGCGGTGAACGAACCCATGCCCGCCACGACCGCGGCCGCACACAGCGTGAGCACCACCGCGACCGGGTGGACCCGGCCCTGGTCGCAGCGGCCATCGGAGACTGCGCCAAACCGTTGCAGCAGGTCAGGACACATCACCACCGCATCTGGAAACCCACCACTCGGGGCCGGGCACGAACTCAGCGCCTCAAGCGCGGCGAAACCCGAATCGGCGATGGCAGGATGAAGCGGCAACGGAGCTCCGGCGGTGAGAAGTTTGTGAGAGGACTCCTCGTGCTACCGGAGCTCCGTCGCACT
>JBOHFG010000179.1:0-46401 GCA_050699575.1 Pseudonocardiaceae bacterium | reverse complement strand
CCCCCCCCCCCCCCCCCCCCCCGTCCCCCCCCAACCCCCCGGGTGGGCGCCCCCGGGGGGGGGGGGGGCGGGGCGGCGCGCCCCGCCCGCCCACCGGGGCAGTGTTGTGGTGACAGATTACGGGCTCGGACAGTCCGTGCGCCGACCCCGTTGGAGCTGGTAGCCATGGAGACACGCCCGGGTGGGCCAGGCGCCACCGCGCTACCGGAGCGCCGCGTACCCTAGTCTGTTGTCCCGCTTCGACACTCAACATCTGGTGTTACCTAGAACACGTGAGGTGTGAACGTTGAGCAGCGTCGGTGAAATTTGCGCACCTGCGAATGCCGTGATCGACCATCGCAAGGGACCTCGGCGCCGTGGTGACGTTCTGTATGCGGCGATTTTCGAAGCCACCCTCGTGGAGCTGACCGCCGTCGGTTACGCCGAACTGAAGATGGAACACGTCGCCAACCGAGCCCGCGTGAGCAAGGGGTCCCTGTACCGGCGCTGGTCCAGCCGCGCCGAGCTGGTCGCCGATGCGGTCCACCACACCCTGCCCAACAGTGGCGAACTGCCCGATACGGGGAGCGTGCGCGAGGACATCCTTGCTCAACTGCGCGAATACGCAACTCTGCTCAACGGCCCGGCAGGCGAGGCGATCCGCGGCCTGATAGTCGAGACTATCCGGGATTCTGACCTCATGGAGGTCATCCGGACTCGCTTCATCGACCCCAGCGTCAGCCGCTTCCTCGAGGTACTCCAGCGGGGCGCTGTTCGTGGTGAGGTCTGCGCCACCGCTCTCACGCCCCGCATCGCGAGCGTGGGTCCCGACTTACTGCGGCAGTACTTCCTCGTGCACCAGGCACCGATTCCCGATCAGGTGTTGATTGAGGTCGTCGATGACGTGATCATTCCCCTGATCAAGTCCATAAACCCCTCCCCAAAATAAGGTACGGAGCGTAGTCTATTGGTGAAGCTCGTAGTGGCGAGCTTCACCAATAGACTACGGAGGTTGTCAGCATGGAGTTCCCGGCGCCAGCACCACCCGCGCCAACTGATCAGCAACCCGCTGATGGCACCGCGACCACCGCACCGCAGCGGCGCACTCTTAAACGGTCTACTCGCATTGCATTGATCGTGATTCTGGCCTTGGCGCTGGTCGCTGGCGGCGGCTTCGCCACGAGCTACTTCCTCACTGCCCGCAACTATGTCAGCACCGACAACGCTCAAGTGGATGGCGACAAGATCATGGTTAATGCGCCGGTCAGCGGCACCCTCGTCGACTGGACTGCCACACTGGGTGCCGCGCTGAACAAGGACCAGGTGGTCGGCCGCGTCAAGATCATGAATGGGTTCACCCAGCCTCTCATGAGCATCCGCGCCCCAGGCGATGGCACCGTGGCAGTCGACAACGGTGTGCCGGGTACGTTTGTCACTGCCGGTACCCAACTCGCTGTCGCCTACAACTTGGATAAGATCTTTGTCACCGCCCGCGTCGATGAAACTGACATCAAGGCGGTCCGTCCTGGCCAGGTAGTTGACCTGACCGTGGACGCCTACCCGCATGCTCAGATCACCGGCCGTGTCCGGGAGATCCAAGGTGGGGCCGCTGCAGTGTTCTCCCTCTTCCCGCAGAGTAACAGTGGCGGCAACTTCCAGAAAATCACCCAGGTCATCCCGGTCAAGATCGGAATCGAGAACAGTCAGAATCTTGATCTCGTTCCCGGCATGAACGTCATCGTGCACATCCACAAGAATTGATCACCAATCCCGCCGCTCGCCACCCCAGCGGCCAGCCCGCTGCAGCGGAGACCGACGACCAGGCCTAGCCCTAGCCTGTCGACGCGAAAGGGTAGAGCACGCGACGTATTTTATGGCACAGTATTATCGTGACTCGCTCAGGCTCGACGGAACGCGGGGTAACCTCGCCCAACGGGTCGGCCACGCAGCCCGCTGGTGGCACGGTTCCCGCAGTCAGCGTCCAGAAGGGCTGGATGCTGCCACTGATGGTACTGGTCGCCGGAATGTTCATGTCGATTCTGGACCTCAGCATCATCAATGTGGCCCTCCCCACCATTCAGAACGAGTTCGGGGCGACCACCGACGACGCGCAGTGGGTAGTCACCGGCTACTCGCTGGCAGAGGGCGTGGTCGTGCCGGTCAGCGCGTGGCTGGGGGATCGCTTCGGGGTAACCCGGATTTACACTCTGGCGCTGCTGGGGTTCACCGGCGGTTCAGCACTGTGCGGGCTGACGTGGAGCCTGGACAGTCTGGTAGCGTTCCGGATTCTCCAAGGGCTCCTGGGAGGGGTCCTGCCGGCAGTCACGATGACGATCTTGTTGCGGATCGTGCCGAGAGAAAAGATTGGCTCCGCCCTCGGTCTGTATGGCCTGGGGGCCCTGGTCGCCCCGGCAGTCGGGCCAGCACTGGGCGGGTATCTGGTCGAGTACGTGGACTGGCGGCTGATCTTCTTCATCAACCTACCGGTCGGGATCCTCGGCGCGGTAGCCGCTCTCCTGGTGTTGCCGAAGCTCCCTGGACGGACCGATCGGCGGTTCGACGTGCTCGGCAGCATCACCGTGGCAGGGGGGCTGTTCGCTCTGCTACTGGCACTGTCGAAGGGTGAGGACTGGCGGTGGGACTCCTACCGAATCCTGGGTCTGTTCACCTTCAGCGTGCTGAGCCTGGCCTTGTTCGTGGTGATCGAACTTGAGGTCGACGACCCACTGCTCGATCTCCGAGTGTTCCGCTACCGCGCGTTCACCCACTCACTGGTGTTGGTCGGGGTGCTGTCGATTGTGCTGTTTTCCGTGGTGTTCTACCTGCCGCAGTTCCTGCAGAAGGGCCAGGGGTTGGGGCCGCTTGATGCCGGACTTGCCCTGCTGCCACCAGCGCTGGTGATGGGCGCCTTGATGCCCTTATCTGGGCAGATCTATGACCGCATCGGGCCGCGTTGGCCGGCCGTCATCGGCTTGACGCTCGCCGCCGCTGGCAATTACCTGCTGCACACGATCACTAGCGACACCTCCCGCGAGGAGATCGTGTGGTTGCTGGTGCTGCAATACGCCGGCTTGGGAATCAGCATGATGCCGATCATCAGCGCAGGACTCGCAGTCATCCCCCCCACGTACGCCAACACAGCCAGCGCGACCAACAACGTCGTACAACGCACGTCGGGCGCGCTCGGAGTCGCGGTGTGCACCGCAATCCTGACCACGAACCAGGCGCAGCTGCTGGCCGGACGCGCCACGCTGATGCCGGCGAACACCCCCGTTCCCCATCTCGGTCCAACCTCCTCACCAGGGGTGGATCTGTACGCCACTTACCAGCATGCCGATCTCTTGGCGTACACCGGGGCGATTGACAACCTGTTTCTGATCTTCGCTGCGGGCTGCGGCCTGACCGCGCTGGGAGCGCTCCTGCTGCGATCCGGACCTGCTCCGGTGGCCGCCGCCTCAGCGGCTCCCACTCCGGCGGCCCCAGCCCAACAGGCAACCGCACCGCTGGTACTCACCAACGACGAGAATCTCACCAAGCAGCCGGTCCTTACTAGCGGCAAGAACGTTACCAAGCAGCCGGTCCTTACTAGCGGCAAGAATGTCACCAAGCAGCCGGTCCTTACTAGCGGCAAGAATGTCACCAAGCAGCCGGTCTTTACCAACGGCAAGAACGTTACCAAGCAGCCGGTACTCACCAACGGCAAGAACCTCACCAAGCAGCCGGATCACACCGCGGCTTACGCCACCGAAAACGGCAGCCCAGCCCGGCAGACCGACGGGTTGGTCGCAGTCGGGGCCGACGCCCGCTCGCCAGATTATTAGGATCCTGTGGCGATGAAGCCCCGCTGCGCAAGCCAGGTGCGGGCGACCCGACGCGCCGACTTGCCCTCCGCGGACCTTTGCCGGTTCAGGTCGACCATCACCTCGTTGGTCAAGGCCGCGGAAATCGGCGCGAACACCGTGGCGATGTTCGGGTTACGATCATAGACGTCGTTGCGCAGGGTAGGTGCGGCATTGTAGAGCGGGTGGTACAGCTTGTCGTCCTGCAACACTGTCAGCCCGAGTTGGGAAATGCGGCCATCAGTGGTGAACACCAAGCCGAACAGGCACTCCTGCTGATCGGCGGTGGCCTGGTAGATGGCACCGGCCTGCAGCACCCGCACCCGGTCGGGCGGGGTCTGAAAGCCATAGCTCCGCTGCATACCGACGAATCCGTCGTCCCGGTTCTGGTACTCGACCTCGATACACACGTTGCCGGGCCGGCCAGAGCGGACGTACGTGGCCATATCCGACAGCGTCCGCAACCCGAGCTGCTGGGCCCGCTCCTGCTTGACAGCGAAGGAGTAGGTGTTGTTGAACGGGGTCGGCTGGAGCCAGACAATCTTGTGCTGGGCCAGGTCCCTTTCCTTGACCGCCGCGTACTGTGCCGTGCTGTCCTGGATGGGTTTCTGGCCCAGGAAGGTGACCCACGCGGTACCGGTGTACTCCCAGTACAGGTCGATGTCACCGCCGACCAGCGCCTTGCGGGTGGTATCGGTGCCGCCGACATTGCATCGGTCCGTGACCGCAGCGTTGACCGACTCCAGGGCGGCGATCGCGATCTGGCACAACACCAGCTGCTCGTCGGCGAGCTTCCCTCCCACGATGTAGGACTGGCCCGCCAGGGTGACCTGCTGAGCAAGGCTGCCGGGTTTCGCTGGCGGGCCACTGCTGCTCAACACGCCGCAGCCAGCCACCACCAACGCCGTCAATAAGGCGGCGGCCGCCAGCAAGGCGCGGGCGGGTCTCACCCGACCCGCCCGCGCACGAGCCGTTCGGCGACGCCGGCCAGCCAGTCGATGAGCAACGCCAGCGCCGCCACGATGGCCGAGGCAACGAGCACCGCCTGCGGCCGGCCGAGTTGGAGCATGCTACTGATTGGCTCGCCGAGGCTACCCGCGCCGATGTAGGTGCTGAGCGTGGCAGTGCCGACGTTGAGCACCAGCGCCACCCGAATTCCGGCCACCATCACCGGTACCGCGAGCGGGATCTCTACCCGCAGCAGGGTCTGCCGGGTCGACATTCCCATGCCGCGGGCGGCCTCGATCAACGCCGGGTCCACCTGCCGCAGCCCGATCACGGTGTTGGTGAGCACCGGCAGCAAGGACGCCAAGGCCAGCGCGATGATCGACGTCGTGGTGCCGAAGCTGAACAGGAAGGCTAACAGGATGATCACGCCGTAGGGCGGCAGTGCCTGCATGAAACCACCGAACGCGAGCGTTCCGGTACCGAGCCGGCGCACCCCCGGGCGGCTCAGCACGATCCCCAGCGGTAGCGCGATGACGATCACCAGCACGGTGGACGCCACCGTGAGCCAGATGTGCTCGACGAGCCTGGCCCACAGGTATGCGGGATCCAGCGCACGCTGTTCGACACTGTCCAGCTGCCGGCCAGTGGTGTAGAGCAGCAGCAGCGCCAACCCGACGACCACGATCACCGGGGTGGCGGCCAGGTCGCGGTTGCGCCAGATCCAGCTGGATGGGCGGGTGGGTGCCACCGCGGCCGGTGCCGGGCCGGCGATCATCGCCTGCTCTCCTTGGTTCTCAGGTCGCTGACCAGGGAGTCCCACCGCAGCGCACCCAACGGTTGCTCGTCATCGTCGACCACCACGACCAGGGGGGCGCGGGCGTCGAGCATGACGTCCACAGCGTCGTAGACCGTGCCCGACAGCGCCACCGTCACCAACGGCGGTAGTTGCGCATAACCGGGCACGTAGCGCCAGGCGACCGGTCGGCCCGCGCCGTCCACTTCGAGCATCGGGTGGCCGTTCGCGGAGGCACCAGTGCTGGAGATCGCCACCTCCGCCAGCTCCAGGTGGCGCAGCTCCAGCAGGGACAACCGCCGGACCGCGGCACCGCTGCCGACGAACTCGGCAACGAAGCTGTCCGCGGGGTGCGTGAGCACAGCGCCCGGGGTGTCGTACTGCGCCAGCCGCCCGCCGGGAGCGAACACGGCGATCCGGTCACCCAGCTTTACCGCCTCGGACAGGTCGTGGGTGACGAAGCAGATGGTCTTGGCGACCTGGCGCTGCACCTCGAGGAACTCGTCCTGCAGCCGCTCCCGGGTGATCGGGTCGATGGCCCCGAAGGGCTCGTCCATCAACATCACCGGAGGGTCGGCCGCGAGGCCCCTGGCCACCCCGACGCGCTGCTGCTGCCCGCCGGAGAGTTGCCTGGGGTAGCGGTCCCGGAAGTCAGCCGGCTCCATCCCCACCAGGTGCAGCAGTTCATCGACTCGGCCAGCAATGCGGACCTTGTCCCAGCCGAGCATCCTGGGCACCACCGCAATGTTGTCCCCGATGGTCAAGTGCGGGAACAGGCCCACCTGCTGGATCACGTATCCGATCCGCCGGCGCAGCTGGTCGGCATTGACGTGGGTGACGTCCTCGCCGTCCAGCAGGACACGCCCGGCACAGGGCTCGATGAGCCGGTTCATCATCTTCAAGGTGGTTGTCTTGCCGCACCCCGACGGCCCGATGAGCATCACGATAGCGCCCTCTGGGACGTCCAGGGTCAGCTCGGCCACTGCTGGTCTCTGCTGGTGGGGATAGGTTTTACTGACCCCCTCAAGGGAGATCATCGGGCGTTGCCCGGGCTCAGCCACGGATCCCCCTCGGCGTGGTGAACCGCTGGACGACGAGGAAGACGATCTCGTAACCGGCCGCCACCACCAAGCATCCCAGGGTACCGGTGATGACCTCATAGAACGAGTTGATGGCGCCCAACCGAGCCAGGCCATCCTGCAACGGCTTGCCGAAGCCAGGACCATTGATGATGGCCGCCACCACGGCGATCGAGATCACGATCAGCACCGCGACCCGAATCCCAGAGAGGATCACCGGCCAGGCCAGCGGCAGTTGCACCCGTAACATCCGGCGCACCGGGCCCATCCCGACGCCGCGAGCGGCTTCCAGAATCGCCGGGTCCACCGAAGACAGCCCGGCCACGGTGTTGCGCAGCACCGGGTAGATCGCGTACAGGGTCAGCGCCACAATGCTCGGGGTGACCCCGATCCCCAGCAACGGCTGTAGCAGGCCGAACAACGCCAGCGACGGGATGGTCAACGCTGCCGAGGAGAGCAGCAGCGACGCCTCCCGACCGCTCGCCCGCAGGCTGCGTGTCCACGAAGGCGGAGTGAGCCGGTTGGTGTGCAGCACCAGCGCCAGCACCAGCGAGATCATCGTGGCCACAGCCACCGAATAGAGCACCAACAGGAAGTGCTGCTCAGCATAAAAGATCAGTTCGCTGAAGTTCTCCGCCAAATACCGCACATAGGACTCCATCACGTGAGACTAACCTGCCCCCGTCCCGCATTCAGCGGGCTGAGCGGAGCTATTCGACCCATGATCACCCGCTGAGCCTGCTGAATGCGGATCATCCGATCGGCTTGGTGTCTCTGGGTGGCCATGGGTGACAGACGCGGCCGCTAGACTGACTGACATGAGTTGCGGGTCTTCCAGTCTTGATGATCAATATCCTCGGATCCCGGCGGCGCGACGGCCTCAGCGTGACGTTGGCATCCGGGAACTGCGCAACGCCGGAAAGGTCGTTGCAGACCTGGCCGGGGCGGGTGCGATCGGCCGGGTGACCAGCGACGGCCGGCTGGTTGGCTGGTTGCTTCCGGCGACTCCGGCCGAGCAGCGCGCCGACGAACTCGAGGCGAGCGGCAAGCTTCGGCGCGGTCGATCCGGTGGTCTCGCCGGCAGGCGCCCGCTGCCGCGCCGGGCCGACGCACCTCCGCTGAGCGCCACGCTGGAACAGCTGCGGCGCGAGGAAGGTCGATGATCTACCTCGACTCCTGTGCGTTGGTGAAGCTCATCCGGACCGAAGACGGATCGAGCGCTCTACAGGGGTGGCTCGACGAGCGGTGCGACGAGCTGGCGGTGACCTCGGCGCTCTCTCGCGCCGAAGTACTACGGACCATCCGTCGTAACAACCACCGGGAGACCGGCGAGCTGATCGACCCGGCGGCCCTTGCCGCAGAACTGGCGGAGGCAGCCGAGGTGCTTGCCGCGGTGGCCCAGGTCGCGGTGGACTCCGACATCCTCGACCGTGCCGGAGCGCTCACCGCGCCGATGATGAGAACGTTGGACGCCATCCATCTGGTGTCCGCCGCAGAGTGGGACTCCTCAGACGTGGCACTCGTGACGTACGACCGTCGATTGGCTGCCGCTGCAACCGATGCAGGCATGGCCGTGATCGCGCCCGCCGATTATCCCCCGTCATGCTCCGGACCGTGATGAGATGCAGCGATGCGATCGTTCGCGCGACTCGACCCGACGGATGGCTTCGACCGAGCGGCCCAAATGAGGAGTTATGACCTGATCGTGGTCGGGGCAGGCAGCGGCAACATGCTGCTCGGTCCCGAGCTCGGCCACCTTCGAGCGGCGATCATCGAGTGCGACCGGTTCGGCGGGACGTGCCTCAACCGCGGTTGCATTCCCTCGAAGATGCTGGTCGTGGCCGCTGATGCCGCGAGAGCCGTGTCGCAGGCCCGCTGGCTGGGTGTGCACGCCACCCTGGGGAAGGTGGACTGGCCGGCGATCCGGACCCGGGTCTTCGGTCGGCTCGACCCGTTGCACGAGCGCGCCGTCGAGCACCGGCGTCGCGAAGGGGTCGACGTCTATACCGCGCCGGCGCGGTTCGTGGCCCCGCGCGTACTCGAGGTCGCCGGTGAGCAGCTGACCGCCGAGCAGATCGTGGTGGCTGTGGGGGCGCGGCCCGTTGTACCGGACATCCCCGGTCTGGACACCGTCCCGTTCCACACCTCGGACTCGATCATGAGGATCGATGAGGTGCCCACGTCACTGTTCGTGATCGGCGGTGGGTTCGTCGCCGCCGAGCTGGGCCACGTCTTCGGCGCGTTCGGCGCCGAGGTGACCCTGGCGGAACGCGGACCCCGGCTGCTCAGCGCGGAGGACGAGGAGGTGTCCGCCCGGTTCACCGAGCTGGCGCGGCGTCACTGCACCGTCCTCGTCGACACCGCGGTGACCGCTGTCGCGGCCCGCGGGACAGGGGTGGCGGTCACCGTCGAATGCGACGGGCAGGTCGAGGTGATCGAGGCGGCCATGCTGCTCGTGGCGACGGGACGGCGCCCGAACACTGATCTGCTCGAGGTGGCCGCCGGAGGCCTCGACGTCGACGAACACGGCCATCTGGTGACCGATGACGCCTACCGGACCTCGGTGCCCGGCGTGTGGGCATTCGGCGACGTCGCGAACCATTTCCAGCTCAAGCACATGGCCAACGCAGAAGAACGGGTCGTGCTGCACAACCTCACCCACCCCGACACGCTGCGCCGGCTACCCCACCACCTCGTGCCGCACGCCGTCTTCTCCGACCCCCAGGTCGCCAGCGTCGGGCTCACCGAGCAGGAGGCCCGCCGCCTCGGCCTCGACTACACAACAGCCGTCAAGCCCTACGCCGACACCGCCTACGGGTGGGCGTTGGAAGACACCACCAGCTTCGTCAAGCTCATTGCCGACCCGCGGGCCCGCACGCTGCTCGGTGTGCACATCATCGGTCCCCAGGCCGCCGTGCTCCTGCAACCACTGCTGCAGGCGATGATGCTGGGCCAGACCATCGACCAGCTTGCCCACGACGTCCTTTACGTACATCCAGCGCTGTCCGAAGTCCTGGAACAGGCCTTGCTTGAACTTTAGTAAGGGAGCCCACTGCGGTGCGCTCAGCTCACGTCGTCGAACTCGCCAGCCTTGCAGCCCTGGATCCAGGCGTGCATCGGGTGCTAGTCGGGGAAGATCACGCTGTGGGTAGCGGGGCGCAGGCCTGGCTCAGTGGCCGGACTGGGAGCGTAGCTTCACCATCCGGTCGAGACTGGCCGATGCGGCGGCCCGGTTCGGGTGGTCCTCGACCAGCGAGGCAACTGCTTGCCGGAGCAGGATGATGGCTTCGTCGACGTCCTCAATGCCCCCATCGGCAGCGTCATATCGCCGTCCGAGCGCGATTCCGAGGTTACCCAGCAGCACCGACGCGCTGCCGGGGTCCTCCAGCGGTGACGCGCTCAACGCCTCCCGATAGGTGCCGATCGCCTCGTCCAGCATGGTGTGATCACCATGGCGCGCGAACGTCTCCTGGAGGGCGTCACCGAGGCGGGTCAGCCGGGCGGGGCGGGCCGGGTGGTCGGCAGGGGTGGCGGCAACGGATCGCTGGTGCATCGCGACCGCCTCGGCGAGCACTGCCGGATCCGTGCTGAGCTGGTACTGGGTGATCAGCGCGGTACCGAGCGTGGAGTAGTACATCGCTTGGCTGGCCGAGCCGGCGGACTCGGCGCGCGCAGCGTGGCGCAGCACTGTGATGGACCGCTCCAAGTCGCTGCAGTCATCGGTGAGCGCGTAGCGCTCCAGTAGGAACACAGCATGGGTATTCAGCCACGACGCGTACCCGGTCGAATCGGGCGCACCAGTGGATACCGCCTCGGCGGACAACGCCACGGCCTCGTTCAATGGTTCAGCGCACCCGGTTGCCCGATACCGCCGGTGCAGCACGGCGCCCAGTTTGTTGAGATGTTCCGGCCGGTTGAGGTCATCATCGGAAATGATCTGCAGCACCCGGCGGTGCGCAGCGGTGGCGTCGTCGAGAACCTGCAGGTCGGCGGTGTGCTCGAACTTCAGGGACAGGCAGGCGCCTAACCCCTCCAGGCATTGTGCGTGCGCATCACCGGTGGGGACCTCCGATGCCATGATCTTGCCCGTACCGATGAGGTCCGCGGCCATCCGGTAGTAGTCGACTGCCCGGTCCAGGTCAACGGGGTCACCCAGGTCCCGGAAGCGAACTTGGTATGCCTCGCCAAGGATCGACGACATGAAACCTTGCAGCTGGCTGCCGGACTCGGCGGTGGTTACCGCAGTTTCACCCAGGGAGACCGCTTCATCAACCAGATATCGCTCACGGGTGCGCCGGGAGGCACGGAGCAGGTTCTCACCGACCACCACGAGCAGCGTTGCCTGCAGTTCCGCCACGAACGGGGTGGCCGCCAGGAGGGACCGGAACACCGCCAGCGCGGCCCGCAGCGCCGTTTCCCGCTCGGCGAGCAGCTGCCCAGCGACATACCCGACCAGCGGCACCGCGTCATCGAGCACGGGGTGATGGCGCCGAACCGCGGGTAACAGCTCGCCGAGCCGGGCAATCGCCGCTTCCGCCGCCGCCGCGTTGCCGGCGAGGGCCGCCTCGGCAAGCGCGCTGACCGTGTGCCGGAACTCGCCGCGCGCCTTCCGGCGGTTACCGAGCATCGCAGCCCTCCAGGACCAGTCCATGGGGCCCAGGAAGACCTCTCTCCGCCGGCTGCCCGTCGATCTGATCGAAGCCCACGACCGTAAAGTGTGCCACCTCGGTGCCATGGCAGACCAGCACAGCAGCACGTTCTGGAGGCCGGAGTGAACGAAGCGCCAGTACCGCGCCGCCAGCCACCCCTCGTCCCAGACATCGGCCAGGATCGTCCCACCTTCCACAACTTGGGTGATCCAGGCGGGTGGGATGGCAGGGACGGCGCAGGTGGCGATGATGCTGTCGTAGGGCGCGTGCCCGCTCACCACCTCGGATCAGATAGCATCTTGCACACGACCGAACCACCCACCGCCTCAACGAAATCGATGACGGACGCCTTATCATTGGTGATGAGTGTCCGAGGGATGTTCAGCCCGCACCGAGTGGCGATGTGGAGCTGGATAGGCTTATACCGAACTTGGCGTCGAAGTCTTTGACCTGCGTTGTGGCGGAGAACGGTTGAACAGCTTTGCGGAACTCACTCAGCCGGGTCCACTGATGCGGCGAGTCGAGATGTCGCAGCAGCCCACCCGCCTCGGTCGCAGCCCGGCAGGCGCCGTCCAACTCACCGAGCTGCACCCGAGCCAACGCAAGCCTCGTGAGGAAGTTCGCGCGATCACGCGGAAATGCCGGATCGAGCTTCGCGAGGGCGCTGCGGAGATGGGTCTCGGCCTGGCGGGGCTTGCCGAGGGCCAGCGCGGACCCCCCGGCATAGTAGTGCGCCTCGGCGTCGGACCACCAATAAATCCAGGCCGGCTCGGCAGCCGGATCGACGGCCGCTTTGAGCTCGAACATCCGGCCCTGGGCCCGATCCGCGGCGATCGCATCACCTGCGTAGGCGGCCGAACTGGCCAGCCGGGCCTGGATCCAGGATCCCACTGCCGGGGTCAGGTCCTTCGCCCCGACCAGCGCGGACTCGGCCAGCCGGACCGCGTCACGCGGGTCACGGTCCCTGGCCTCCACACTCATGAAACTCAGGATGTTCGCGCCGACTGCCCGGTCACCGCTGCTGTGCGCGGCGCGCAGCCCGGCCAGGAGGTAGCGCTGCGCCCACGCCGCATTGTTGTTGTGGTAGGCCAGCATCCCGGCGAGCCTGGCGAACTCCGCCGCCACCGCGTGCAGCCGCTGGCCGACCTCCTCGGTGTAGCGCGCATTGTCCAGGATCTCGGTGACCAGGCGCAGATCCTCCCGGACAACACGGAACACGGTGGCACCACCGAACGCATCATCAAGGTGGCGGCGCGCCTCGGCGACCCGTTCGAGATCGTCGACCACGGCGTGGTCCGCGTGCTTGCCCTGCACGGACGCGGCGACGCGCGCCGGGTCGAGCAACCAGTCATGGGCGAACGCAGTCAATGTGGTGCCGGAGATGACCACGAAATGGCGCCGATCCATCCCTACCGCCTCCAAGACTTCCCGCAGTGACGCAACCGCCCCGCGCGGGTCCCACGCGTGGTGCAGACCGTCATCAGCGGGAACATAGAGCGCGCCGACGCTGGTCTGCCACCCCAAGGATGCCAGGGTAATCGGCTCGTGGAGCCGACGTGACAACAGCGCGCACACCAGACCGGGCCAGGGCTGGCGCGGTGTGCAGGGCAGGCCGCTGGGCGCTCTGGCCTTCAGCCACCGCCGGGGCGTCTTGGGATGGACCCGGTCGTGCAACCGCATGGAATGCGCGAGTTCGTTGAGATGGCCGGCGAACTGCTCGGGCGACCAGCCCAATTGGATCAGGCAGCTGTGCAACGTGATGTTCGTCTGGTGGTACCGCCGCGGGCAGCACGGCAACCACCACCCCACCGGCCCGGCCGCCCTCAGCGTCGAGGAGATCCACCGCCGGCTGCGGCGCGAGGCGGACCGCCCGGCCAGGTCCATCGTCATCCGCCGTCGAAGGTTGCAATAGGTTCCACTTGGCGGTTAGCTTGCTGGCTTACGCTATTTCTCCACGAAAGTGAGGTCGAGCAGGTCGGCTTGGAATGCGATGTGCTGGTTGCGCTGTTGGAGTAGGTCGCTGAGGTGCACCTCGGTGGTGTCGCGGAGCAACACTCGATCGTTCTCGTCCCGGGAGGGCGTTGCTGAACTGGCGAGCAACCAGTCGATGAGATTGCCGGTGAATCCTTTGTCGACCGCTTTGAGGTAGTCCGTGCACCGCCGGAACAGTTTGGGCAGGATGAGCTGGCCGTCGGGCCCGATGGATGCCTGGTTTGCCAATACCCAGTCGGCCGTGGCGTCTCGGCGCCACACTCCCGCCCCACTTGTCCGTGCCTTGTCCGCCACGGTCCGTAGATGGTTACGGTGGCTCACCGGCGTTGAGGTGTACACCGTATAATAGGCTTGCCCTTCCGAGAGGAGTCGCACGTTCAGGGTCTGATCGAGCAGGGGCTGCTCGACATTGATCCACGTGCCGTCTTTCGGCAGGTTGGTGGCGGTCTCGACGAGAACCTACGCAACTGGTCGGCCATTCACCTCCACCATCTGAGCCAGGATAGCTGCTCGTACCGTAGTCGGTTCGGCAGCGGTGACCTTGGTCGACCGGTTTTTATCGAACTCGATCTCCGTGAAACCGATCCACCCGAGCAGCGCATCTCTCGCCGTGTCTCCGAGGGGCTGAGCGGCGGTGCCGTAGTGCAGCTCAGGGGCGTCCACACCCTCGAAGCGAAGCTGAACGCTACCGTCGCGCCTGGATGGGCGGATCCGGTCGGCCCGCTTCAGCGTTTGATAGTGCGTGGCGTCATCGGCGATGAACCGCACCGAGTCCCCGTCAGGCTCGTAGCCAACGATGGTCAATTTACCGTGAATGCAGAAGAAAAAAGGCGATGCCATTGATGCCTCCCTTGTGTGCAGGGAAGACTGGCAGATCCTGAACCTGGTAATGACGTCACTGAAGTGGGGGTGAAAGTTAACTCGTTGTTGGTGTGGTGTGCAGGTCAGCGGCCTTGACGTGGCTGCCCGTACAGATGGGTGGCGTACTGGGGGCCGTAGTAGCGTTCCAGCTCCTCCAGCGTCTGGTCCGGTTGCTCCAGGCGCTGCGCGATCTGGGCGCGGGACGGCACCGCCTCCGGGTTCCAGGTGGCCGGGCGCCACAGACTCGACCGCAGAAACGCCTTCGAGCAGTGATAGAAGACCTGGTCGATCTCGACGACGAGGGCCAGCAGCGGCCGGTGGCCCTTAACCGTCAGCTGATCGAAGAAAGCGGCCTCGCGGACCAGACGCGCTCTGCCGTTGATCCGCAAGGTGTCGGTGCGCCCGGGAATGAGATAGATCAGCCCGACGTGCGGGTTGGTCAGGATGTTTCGGAAGCCATCAGCGCGCCGGTTGCCCGGTCGCTCCGGGATGGCGATCGTCGTGTTGTCAAGGACGAGCGTGAAACCTGGCGGGTCGCCCTTCGGTGAGACGTCGCAGCTGCCGTCCGCACTCGAGGTGGCCACCAGGCAGAACGGCGAGCGGGCCAGCCACTGCTTGTCGTAGTCATGCAGTGCGGGCCGGTCCTTGGTGGCAACTCGGGGCAGCGGCTCGCCCAGCAACTCGCGCAGCTCCGCCTCTGAGGTAATCTCCGTCATACACCCAGTGTCCTGGTCAGGCATCCGTCGCGGGATTCACAGGCCCTGCCCAGCGCCGGCTTGTTGACACAGCAGGCTGCTCACGGATGGATTGGCACTGTGGCGCACGATCTCGACGGGATGCTCACCTGCCCGGCGCCGGGCGAGGCAGAGCAGCGCGCGCTGGCGCTGTTTCACTCCGTCGTGACGACGGTGCCGGCCTACCGGGTGTTTCTCGCCGAGCACGATGTCGACCCGGCGGCGGTATGTACCATCAGCGACTTCCGGATGCTTCCGCTGCTCACCAAGGACAACTATCTGCGCCGGCATCCGCTGGCCCAGCTTTGCCGCAAGGGCCAGCTGGCGGGCTGCGACATGATCGCGGTGTCCTCCGGCTCAACCGGGGAGCCCACCTTCTGGCCGCGGTCGGTGGCCGATGAACTCACCGTGGCAACCCGGTTCGAGCAGGTCTTCCACGACAGCTTCGGCGCTGATCGGCGCACGACGCTGGCTGTGGTGTGCTTCACGCTGGGCAGCTGGGTCGGCGGGATGTACACCGCGAGCTGCTGCCGGCACCTGGCGGCCAAGGGCTACCCGATCACGGTGATCACCCCGGGCAGCAATGTCGCCGAGATCCTGCGGGTGGTCACCGCGCTGGGCCCGCAGTTCGAGCAGGTGGTCCTGCTCGGCTACCCACCGTTTCTCAAGGGCGTCATCGACACCGGCCTGGCCCGTGGCGTGCCATGGCCGGACTACCACGTCAAGCTGGTGCTGGCCGGCGAGGTGTTCAGCGAGGAATGGCGCACGCTGGTGGGCGAACGGCTGGGTGGCGGTGAACCGTGCTTCGGCTCCGCGTCGCTCTACGGCACCGCCGATGCGGGAGTGCTGGCCACCGAGACACCGCTGTCGATCTGCATTCGCCGTTACCTGGCGGCGCATCCGGCTGCCGCACAGGAGCTGTTCGGCGAGCCACGGCTGCCCACCCTGGCCCAGTACGACCCACGCAGCCGGCTGTTCGAGACCCACGACGGCACCCTGCTGTTCACCGGGGACAACGGAATCCCGCTGATCCGCTACCACATCGCTGATACCGGTGGGCTCACCTCCTTTAGGGCAATGCTGACCTTCCTGGCCGGCCACGGTTTCGATCCGGCCGCCGAGCTCGGTCCTGGCCAGCCGATCCGCGAGCTGCCGTTCGTGCACGTATTCGGGCGCTCGCAGTTCACGGTGTCCTATTTCGGCGCGAACATCTATCCGGAGAACGTCACCGTCGGCCTGGAACAGCCACTGGTCGCAGGGTGGGTCACCGGCAAGTTCGTGATGGAGTCCAGAGAGGACGCCGACCACGACCGCTCCCTGGCCATCGCGGTCGAGCTGGCCCCGGGGGTGGCCGGCACTGCGGAGATGCGGCGCAGGATAGCGCAGTCGATCGCCGACCAGCTCCGCAGGCTGAACAGTGAGTTCGCCCATTACACCCCGCCGGAGCATCAGCTCCCGCAGGTCAGCCTGCACCAGGCCGGCGACCCGGAGTATTTTCCACCCGGCGTCAAACACCGGTACTCCCGCTGATAGTGTGAGATTTCCCTGAAGGTTCCCCGGGAAGTCTGCGGACAGCGTAAAAAATGAGCCCAGCACCGCGACTCAGCGGATGTGAAGCGTCTACTGATACTGGTGACAGCGGTACTACTCTGTGCTGCTGGTGCTGGGTTGGCCACTGCGTCGGTCGCACCAAGAGCCCACGTGACCCCACCTGCTCCACCGATGGCAGCAGTGCCATCACCGGCTAACCAGGTGACCGCAGCGGCTGCGGCAGCGGAGCAAGCGATGACCGCGATGCAGTCAGTCCTGCCGAACGCCCAGATCAGCTTCGAGGTCTTCGACCGGCAGACCCACACGGTGCTCACCAGCCACAACGCCGGTAAGCAAGGTGCCGCCATGTCAGTGGTCAAATTACTGATCGCGCTGGACGCACTGGCCAGGACCGCCCCGGATGGCGCGACACAGCGGGAACTGCACCAGATGCTTGCCGACAGCGATGACGAGATCGCGGACAACCTGTGGACTGCCGGCGGTGGCCCCGCCATCGTGGCCAGAATGGTTGGCCTGCTCGGGCTCACCGGCACCCGGCCACCCGACGATCCCGGCGAGTGGGGTGACACGCTGATCACCCCACAGGACGTGGTGACGGTGTATCGCTACATTACCGATCAGCTGCCCCCTACCGACCGGGACCTCGTGCTCGGTGCGCTCGCCGACTCCCCACAGATCGCCGCGGACGGCTTCGACCAGTACTTCGGCATTCCGGACGGTATGCCGAACACCACCTGGGCGATCAAGCCGGGCTGGGGAACCAGCGGCTCTCAAGCAGTGATGAACAGCACTGGGCTGGTCGGGCCGGATCTGCGCTATGTCGTGGTGGTGCTGGTCTCCGCGCCGGCGAACTTGTACTCGACGGTGCCCGCGGTGGTCACCGCCGGTGCCCACGCATTGGCGGGCTTGGTCAGCCCAGGCACGTGAGTAGCTCGGTCGCTTCTTTCTGGACGCTGCGCCAGGCCTGCTCGACATGGTGCAGTTCAGTGAACGTCCCGCCGGTGGCGAAGCGGAGCGACACCAGTTCGTCGATCTTGGTGTGGGTGAGAAAAGTGATGCCTGTGGTGTTCACCTTGGCCAGCAGGTCGAGGTTCGTCTGGTTGGTCGTCAGGACGCTGTGGCCGGCGCGCAGCCGGAAGCAAACCAGCGACAGCCGTGGTGGTGCGGTCAGCTCGAAGCGGTCGTCGGCGATGATCCACCGGGTCAATTGTTGGGCATGCTCGATTCCCCGCCTAATGTGGGCCCGCAGGCCGGCCAAACCGTACCATCGCATGACTGCCCAGAGTTTGAGGGCCCGGAACCGGCGGCCCAGAGGGATCTGCCAGTCCCGGTAGTCGGTGACGCGGCCCGATTCCGAGGCGCTGTTGCGCAGGTATTCGGGCAGGACGGACAGGGCGCCGGTCAGCGCGGCCCGGTCGGCGACCCAGAAGGTGTCGCAGTCGAAGTTGGTGAGCAGCCACTTGTGCGGGTTGGTGCAGTAGGAATCGGCGAATTCGGCCACCCCGTTGTTGAGCCAGCGCAGTTCCGGGCATACTGCGGCCACCCCGGCGTAGGCGGCGTCGACGTGCAGCCAGATGCCGTGTTCCCGGCAGAGCGCACCGATGTCGGGCACCGGGTCGACCGCGCAGGTCGAGGTGGTGCCCACGGTGGCAACGGTCAGCAACGGCGTGTTGCCTGCCGCCAGGTCCATGGTGACCAGCTCGCGGAGGTGGGTGACTTCCATCATCGGGTCGCCGGGCCGGGTGGTCACCTGTCGGATGGCCTGCTCGCCGAGTCCGGTGACCAGTGCCGCCTTGGTGATCGAGGAATGGGTTTCGGCTGTGGCGTAGAGGATGTAGCGGTGTGCGGCCACCCCGTCCCGGCGTACCTGGCCTGCACTGGCGTGGTGCATGGCCGCGAGCACCGCGAGGATCACTGAGCTGGACGCGGTGTCCTGGATTACCCCGCCGCCTGGCCCGGCGAACCGGAATCGCTCCGGTAGCTCGAGGGCTTCCGCTAGCCAATCGAGCACCCGCTGTTCCAACTCGGTGCATGCCGGGCTGGTGGCCCAGAGCATGCCCTGCACACCGAGCCCGGCGCACAGCAGGTCGGCCAGTACCGCCGGGCCGGAACTGTTCGCGGGGAAGTATCCGAAGAACCTCGGATGCTGCCAATGCAGCAGACCGGGGACGAGGAGCTCGTCTAGGTCTGCGAGCACGGCATCGAAGGACTCGCCCTGCTCCGGTGGGTGTGCCGGCAACTGGCGGAGGATGTCCCCCGGCTCGACATGTGGGGCGACCGGGAGGGATTCGAGTTGCGTCCAGTAGTCGGCGATCCAGTCCACCACGCGGTAGCCGTAGTGCCGGAACTCTTCTGGGCTCATGTGCGTCATGTTGTGTCTCCCACTCCAAGCAAACGGGATCGTCAGCGTATCCCAAAATGGAGTAACCTTGCGTCCAGCTGTCCCTGTTCGCCAGGCAGGAAATAATTCTTGTCTACGAATCTCTTCAAGTAGCCGGCTCCCTCGGTGCCACCTGACCCTTTGATGTCAGACAGGTAGAGGCGACCGAAGCCGTAATGTCTTCCTCGCCAGGTCAACAAGATTCGTTCCACTGTGGTAAACGCGGCAGTCAGCTTGGGGTTGGATGTGGCGAGCATTGCTTCTCGCAACGACCGATGGTGGCGAAATGGCGGACTGTTCAGCTCTTGGAGATGGCTGAACCTGTCGAAGACCTCAGCCTTGCGTGGATCGTAGCCGTAGACGGCGACCTCCATCAGGTGAAAGTTTATCGACTGCACAGCACTGGCGGCTCCGGTCGCCGCGCGGAAGCCCATGAACTGTTGTGGAGATAACGTCTTGAGCACGTGGAAGATCCCATTGAGCAGGGTGGCGCAGGTGGCAAGCTGGTCCAGCCAGAACGCCGCGTCAGACTCCCTGGCGTCGACGGCGAGCGTGGTCCGGCAGGCGATCCACCGGACGAGGTAGAACGCGAGCTCGCATGCGTGGACTGAGCGCAGGAACACGTACTCATTGTGGTCGTCGGACTGCGGAAATCCCGTGCACTGGACAAGGAGAAACAGTTGCCATCGTAACCCTGTGTCCCACTCGACGCGATCAACAAGATCACGACCGCGTACCGTTCCAGCCGGGTTGAGCGTCATGGTGTCGATCTGATCGAGCAGTCTTCCCAGTCGAGCCAACCGCTCTTCGATATGTCTGGGGACCGCATCATGGCGGTCAGCCTCGGTGCGCTCGTGAGCGACAAGGTCGACCAGAGTGGCGCGCATCGCGATGACGCCGGCGCAGACCGGGCCGTCCCTGTAGTGCGCCAGAAACCAGTCGTAGACGTGTAGGCTCGTGTACCGGTAGTACTCCGGAATATTTTCGCCGCGACTGAATGATCGGGTCAGTAACCGGACGACTTCGACATCCTCCGAGAATTGGTCGGCTGTCGATTTGTGATAAATCGATTCGAGTTCGTCACGTTCGGCATCGGTCAGCGCAAGCCTGCCCTTCGCGTGTTGCATTTGAGCTATGTTCTCACACCTGTCGGATAATAATAGCTCAGCCGCAACATTTGTCCTGTCCATTCTTTCAGCATGTGCGGGTACCCGCGGAATGTCATGAGTAACGGGTTACTCAAAAATTTCAGTCCGCTCGCTGGCGCTACTCGGATGGTCAGTTGTTCTGGTAGGGTATGTTCAGCGCGCCCCGAAGTTCACCCCGGCTGGCCAGCCCGAGTTTTGCGTATACCTGCCGTAAGGTGTTGTCGACGGTGCGCGCCGAGATGACCAGACGCTCGGCGATGGCTTTGCTGGGCAGTCCCTGGGCAGCGAGTCCGGCGATTTCCTGCTCGCGTCGGGTGAGATCGGGTGGCTGTTGGGTGCGCAGCAACTCCAACACCGGGGTACGGGCGCCCTGGCAGGTTGCGGCCAGCGTGCTGGCCGTGCGGGCGGAGGCGAGGGCGTGGGAGCGCCGCCCGGCCGCGCGGTGGGCGTGCGACGCTTCAGCAGCTGCCTCGGCGGCCAACAGGTTGGCTCCGATACTGGTGAATGCGTCCGCCGCGGTGTCCAGGGCAGGCCCGTCCTGATCGGCAAGGGCGCCGGCGTGCGCCGCATAGATCGGGGCGAGCCGGCCCTGAACCCCGACCACCGCCCGGCGCAGGGTGCTGGCGACCCGAGCTGGCTGACCGAGGCGGGCCACCTCATGGAGGGCGCAGATGTGGCCGGTGAGCTGGCCTCGGTCCAGGGCCTGCTCGGCCAGTTCCAGGGCCAGCGCGATGGCCGTGGACCGCTCTCCTCGGGCTGCGGCCACCCAGAGCCGCGCCACCGCGACCCACTGCTGGTGAAAGACGCCCGCGAACTCCGCCGAGAACCGCTCGGCCTGGGCCAGCGCCGCCTCGGCCGCCGGGAGCTCGCCGGCCAGCGCGGCCGCCTGGGCCAGCTCGCCCAGGACGACCGGCATGAACGGCAACGGCGGACCCCCGAAGCGTTCGGCCACCGCGGTGGACTCCCGAAACCAGTGCAGCGCTGTGCGTACCTGCCCGCGGGCCAGCGCAACCCGCCCACGCCACCCCGCCCAGATCACTTTCTCCATTGGCCACCGCTGCCCCAGCGCGCGCTCGTATCCCTCCCGAGCCAATTTCTCGCCCTCGTCCAGCCAGCCAGCGGCCAGGTAGGCAAGCCCCAGGCCTGCCGACAACCGGAGCGACGCCCACGGTGCCGCTGCCTGCTCCCCGAGACGTCCGGCCAGCTCAAGGCCCTGATGTCCGGCGGCAACCGCGGCGTCGCTGCGTCCCACCAGCAACAGTGCCGGGGCCGCTACCAGCAGCGCCTGCAAGACCGTCCGATCCTCGGCCCCGACCCGGTCCAGCGTGCCGGTGACCGCATCCAGTGCCTGCGTGCAGCTGCCCTGCTGCAACAGGAACCCGGCGCGGACGCAGTCCAGCTGTTCGCGGCTACCGGGATCGGTGATCTCCTCCCCGGCCTGCTGGAGAATCGCCGTCGCGGTGACCGGCCGATTCAGCACCCAGTACAGCATGAAGGCCCGGGTGCTGGCCACCTGCGCCCGTTGCTGGTCGGTGGGCCCAACTAGGGTCAGTCCCGCCAACACCTGCTCAGCTTCCGCAACGCGGCCCACGCCGAGCAGCGCCTGCCACATCAGGCATTCGGCCACAATGCCGGCACCGGCGTCGACGGCGGCCCGCGCCAGCCGCTGAGCGAGCTGGTAGTCACCCAGCGCCATCGCATCGCGGGTCGCCCCCACCAGCTGTTCCGGGGTCGAGGACCCACCGGCTCCCAGGCGCGACACCGCGAGCTGCAACCGGTCACCGGCTCGCCGGGCCCCGGCTGCTTCCAGGGCGTCGGCCAGCCGCCGATGCAACATCCGAGCCCGCAGCGCCGAGGACTGCGTCCGAATCACCTCGCCATAGAGCGGGTGGACCGAGCGGATCTCCACCCGCTGACGAGATCGTTGCACCGACAACAGGCCCTTGCGTTCGACCGCGGCCAGCACCGGCGCGGCCACCATCCGCTCCAACAGCTCAGCGTCCATGGGCTCGCCGAACGCGACGAGCTCCACCAGATCCCGTTCCCGGTCATCGAGTTCACCCAAGCCGGCCTGGACCAGCTCGACCAGCCGCGGTGCGGCGACCATCGGCCCGTCCCAACACCACACCCCCGCCGTCATGGACAACGCGCCGCTGGCCAACCCACCCAGGATCAGCTCACGCAGAAACAACGGGTTCCCCTGGGTGAGCCGCCACAGCCAGGTCAACGTCGTACCCTCGACCTGGCCTCGCAGACCGCAGGCGATCAGCGTGTCGGCGTCATCGCGGCCCAGCGGTCCAACCTCCACCCGTTCGGCCAGCCCGTCCTTCCACAACACGACCACCGGATCAGGTGTTGCCGAAGCCCCGGCGCGGATCGTCACCACCACGAACCCGTCCGCCCGGAGGGCGAGCTGATGCAGCAACGCCGCCGAAGAGGGGTCGAGCAGATGCGCGTCGTCAACCCCCAACGCCAACGGGCCACCGCCGGCTTCCTGCACCAGGTCCGCGGCCGCCCGACGATACCGCTCCACCCGGTTCTCACCGGCCTGGTCCATGGGCGGCAGCAGGGGCGCCAGGGCGCCGAACGGGATCGAGGAGGCCGCCTCGGTCGCCACTACCCAGCGGGTGACCCACCCCTGGGCCTCGACCACCGCCAGTGCCTCCCTGCCCAGCCGGGTCTTCCCCACCCCGGCCGCACCGGCCAGGACCACCCCAGCCTTACCAGGCGCACCGAGGAGCTTGTCCACCAACGCCAGCTCTGCTCGTCGCCCCACCAACGGCCACGGCACGTCCACCGGTCAATCACCCCCTGCACGGACTTGGGCTCTTGACACAGAGACGTCTCGAGGTATGCCTGATACCTCCGAACTACCGGGAGACGGGGGTCACCTGATCACTCGCCAGCCGGGTGTTCAACGTGCCCACCGAACTGCTTGCGCATCGCTGAGATCAGCTTGGCACCGTAGTCGCCCGCGTCGCGTGAGCTGAAACGTTCATACAACGCGGCACTCAGCACGTGGGCGGGAACGCCCTCGTCCACGGCAGCCTGCACCGTCCAGCGGCCCTCCCCGGAATCCGAGACCCGACCGCTGAACTCCTCCAGCTGCGGTGACTGGTTCAGAGCGCTGGCGGTCAGGTCGAGCAGCCACGAGGCGATCACGGTGCCGCGCCGCCACACCTCAGCGACCTGCGGGAGGTCGAAGTCATACCGGTAGCACTCGGGGTCGCGCAGCGGTGTGGTCTCGGCATCAATGCGCTGGTCCTTGTTGCCGACGTTGGCGTGGCGCAGCACGGTGAAACCCTCGGCGTAGGCAGCCATCAGGCCGTACTCGATGCCGTTGTGCACCATCTTGACGAAATGGCCCGCACCGGGCGGCCCGCAGTGCAGGTAGCCGTGCTCAGCAGTGGTGGGCTCGTCGGCATGCCCAGGGGTGCGGGCCGCGGTCGCCACGCCCGGCGCGATCGTTCGAAATATCGGGTCGAGCTGCTCGACCGCGTAGCGGTCACCACCGATCATCAGGCAGTAGCCACGATCGAGGCCCCACACGCCACCGCTGGTGCCGACGTCGACGTAATGGATGCCGCGCGGGGCCAGCACGCGGGCCCGGTCGAGGTCATCGCGGTAGTAGGTGTTGCCGCCGTCGATGATGATGTCGCCCGCCTCGAAGTGCGGGGTGAGCTCGTCAACGACCTGGCCGACCAGCGCGGTGGGTACCATGATCCACGCTGCCCGCGGGGTGCTCAGCTTGCCGGCGAGCTCTGCCAGCGAGCTCGCGCCGATCGCGCCCTCGCCAACCAGCTCCCGCACGGCCTGATCGTCGACGTCATAGACCACGCACTCGTGCCCGTCGCGCATCAACCGCCGGACGATGTTCGCGCCCATCCGCCCCAGACCCACCATTGCGAGCTGCACAACAACAGCCTTGCACAACTACCGGACAGCTCGCTGAGTTTTAGGGCACGAGAGGGTGGAAGGACTCCGTGCCCAGGGCCAGCAAGACGGTGCCGAGACCACCGTGGGCGTTGAGGTAGTCCAGCTCCCGGGACAGGTCACCGACACCGTTGCTCCCGGCCAGCGGCGCCACCGCCAGGGAGGTCAGCACACCCAGTGCCTTGCCGTCGTTGGTCAGCACAGCACTGCCCGAGTCACCGGGGATGCCGGGAGACACCGTGTAGCAGGTGTGCGACCAGCCACCGCCATCGTCGCCGAGGCTGATGCCCTCCTTCGGGGACAGCGCACTGACCCCGCCCCGCAACATCGAGTTACCGAAGGTCAGTACCCGGTCACCGACGGCTGTTGGGCTCGTGGAGATGCCCGTCGGCCCGCCGAAGAACGGCAGGCTCGGGTTGACCTTGCCCAGATCGGCTGGGTCAATCTTGACCAGCGCGAGGTCATTGAAGCTGCAGGTATTGGCATCCTGCTCATGGCGCTGGACCATGGTGATCCACGAGCTGTATACCAGCTTGCCCGGCTTACTGGCCCCGGCGATGGTGACCGGTGTGCCCAGCGGCTTGGTGCCCGCGGTACAGCCGCTGGTCTCGGTCGGCGCTCCGGTGCCGGCGCAGTGCGCAGCCTGCCCGATGAACACGTCGGTGGCGTTGGAGAAGATGAAGTTGGACGTGCACTGACCGCCGCCCTCGGTGTTGGTCATCACCCCGGGGTGAACGGTGGCCTGCCCCGCGGGCGCCCAGGTCGGGCCCGCGGCCGAGGCAGCGCCGGGCGCCACCACCGCAGCCAACGCCACCGTGGCAGCCGATACCACCGCGGCACTCGTCACCACGCGACGGACCACGCGACGGGGACCCTGCACGATGCGGTGGTGCATGCGAGCTTTCCTCCTGTAGTGACGCCGGCTCCAGGTTTGTCACCCTCTGCACGCGCCGGTGAGCACGTTGTCCGCACGCGAGCCGCGAGAGGGTGGTGAGGATACACAATGGGTGTGCTCGCACCGCAGGGCGACCCAGCTTGCCCCTGACCGAGGCTTGCCCCTGACCGCGCAGGATCCCGAACTGTTTCAGGCTGGGACGCCGCCGCTGGGCCCTCCGTGGTACACCCCTTGCGCACAACACTAATAACCGGTTATCTCATGGAGAATGAGCCTGCGGGAGGCCTTACGCATAGCACTTCGCGGATTACGTGCCAACCGGTTACGCTCCGCATTGACCATGCTTGGCATCATTATCGGTGTCGCAGCAGTTATCTTGCTGGTCGCTATCGGTAACGGGGTGCAGGCTTCGGTCAACGAGAAAATCCAGCCACTGGCCAATTTGATCACTATCGTGCCCTCGACCGGGAACGTACCCGGCGGCTCCCCGCCGAAAGATCTGATCGACGGCGACGTCGCGGCGCTGCAGCGGCAGGTGACTGACGCCGCTGCCGTCCTCCCAGCCACCGCGGGCCAAGCCCTGGCCGAGACCGAGCGCACCCAGTTCCGCTCGCGTGTCGTCGGTTCCACCGAACGCTGGCTCGAGGTGAACAACCGGGATCTTCAGGTGGGCACGTTCTTCGATGAGGCTCAGGTCCGCTCCACCGCCAGAGTGGTGGTGCTCGGTCCTAACATCGCGACCACCCTGTTCGGTGACGCCGCGTCCGCGCTGCGCCAGACGATCCGGATCAACCACCAAACTTTCAAGATTATCGGCGTGATGCAGTCGGCCGGGCAGCCGGGCGATGACGAAACGGTCATGCCGCTGAACACTGCACGCCGCTACGTCTTCGGCGGCGGGGACAAACTCAACCTGATCATCGTGCAAGCCGCCCAGGCGTCCGCCGTGCCCACCGCTGAGAACGAGGTGATCAGCACTCTCACCGATCGACACCGGATCAAGGACCCAGCGAAAAGAGACTTCGAGGTCCAATCGCTGCGCAGCCGGCTCGACACCTTCCAACAGATCCTCCGAATCCTCACCCTGTTCACCGCGTCGGTCGCGGGGATCTCGCTGGTGGTCGGCAGTATCGGAGTCCTGAACATCATGCTGGTCTCGGTCACCGAGCGAACCCGCGAGATCGGCATCCGCAAAGCGATCGGCGCCACGCGCCGCGCCATCCTCCAGCAGTTCCTCATCGAGTCCATGGTCTTGGCCGGCCTCGGCGGGCTCATCGGCATCCTGCTCGGGGTCGGACTGTCCGCGCTCGGCGCCACCATCGCGCCGACTTTCGGCCCCACCATCGGGACCTTTGCCCCCGCCGTGAGCCTCCGCTCTATCGTGTTCTCGTTCGCGATCAGTCTGGCGATCGGACTCATCGCCGGCGGATACCCGGCCAACCGCGCCGCCCGACTACGACCCGTCGAAGCCCTCCGATACGAGTAGCGCACGTTGGCGACTGACGCTCCGCGGAGTCTGGAAGAATTGATGGCGTGCGGACTGTGCTCAACGTCATCTGGCTGCTGCTCTGTGGTCTCTGGATGGCGCTCGGGTATCTGCTCGCCGGGATCGTGTGCTGCCTGTTGATCATCACGATTCCGTTCGGTCTGGCGTCCTTCCGGATCGCGAGCTTCGCGTTGTGGCCCTTCGGCCGGACGCTGGTGAAACGCTCTGACGCCGGCGCACCCTCGATGATCGGCAATGTGATCTGGATCGTCTTCGCCGGTGTCTGGCTGGCCATCGGCCACGTACTCACGGCCATCGCGCTGGGTCTGACGATCATTGGTATCCCGCTCGCTCTGGCGAATCTCAAGCTGGTTCCGGTGTCACTCATGCCGCTTGGCCGGGTCATCGTCCCGATCGACGCCTGACAGGTTGTCACCGACAGTATCGATTACTCACGCTACGTGCTCCTACCAGCGGGCTTGACACACCCCGAAAAAATGATCCTCAGCGAGACATGATAAGAACCGCGGTGCCCAGACGGGACCATCTGACTACAAGGAGTAATCATGGAGCACGGTGCGGTGCGTAAGCTGACGCGGGCGGTGATCTTGTCCCTTTTTGTGCTGGCGACGACATCAGGCGTGGCGGTAGTGGCCGCGAGCCCGGCCATGGCTGACTCGGACGGTCAAGGCGGCGGTTCGGACCCGGGTAAGCCCGGTGACTCGATCGCCCCCGTCACCAAAATCGTCAATGACATCACTGGGAGCGGTGGCGGTTCAGCCCCAGGGTCGCGCAAGGCCGCTGACCCCACCGCCGCCGTCATCGCACTCGCCGGCGGCGGCGTTTTAGGCCACTCATAGAGACGCCGGTATAGATTAACCTGGCCGCTCTCGTAGACCAAAGTTGTTCCACAGCACCGCGTCTACCGGCTCACCGAGCGGCAACATCGCGATAGTGACCAATTTGAGCGGGGCCAGCGCCACGATCCGATCGAGCTGCGAGCACCCGGGCCCGGGTGTCCTTGTCGGGGCGCCGGTCGCATCCACCCAGTCGCGCACCTCCATATGGGGTCCAGTGCTGCGGATCACCACAGTCAACGCGCACTGACCAAGCCCGCCCACGCAGGGCCTCGTAAGTGACACGAGTGACCTGTCCACGGTGAGGTAAGAGCCCCGGCCAGTGCGCGTAGCACCGGTCGGGGCATACATCGAACCTTGGGAGGTGTCACGATGCAGGTTAAGGAGATACCCCATACCTACCGCGTCAAGGACACGGCCCCTGCTCCTTCAGGGATGACGGGAGTGGGGCGTGGGCCCGGGCTGTCATCCGGCCCCCGTCTTGAACGTGGTAGGCAGGCCCGTATGGGAATGATTCATGTCTGCGCTGAGCGCGTCGTGGATGCTTCCGCTGGCACGGTGTATGGCTATCTCGCCGACATGCGCGAGCATCACCCCCGGTTTCTGCCCTCGGCGTTCTCCGCTTTCGAGGTTGAGACCGGGGGTGTGGGTGAGGGCACCATCGCCAGGTTCACGGTGATCGCCGGTGGGCGCAGCCGTGAGTACCGGATGATGGTGAGCGGGCCCGAGCCGGGGCGGGTGCTGACCGAGTCTGACACCGTGTGGTGCCTGGTCACCACGTTCACGGTCACCTCGCGGGGCGCCACCTCGCGGGTGCGCATCTGCACCACGTGGCAGGGCGCCGCGGGGATCGGGGGCTTGTTCGCGCCGCGGGCCATGCGCCGCATCTATGCTGACGAGCTTGACCGCCTGAACACTGACGTATGCGGGCAGATGAACCGACACGCCTGAGCCCGCGCACGCACGCGTGGAGGTGCTTGCGTCTTACTCGCACACCGTGCCGGTGCGCTGACCTGTGATTTTGTCCGGGAGCCCGGGTTGCCCTGCCGCACCGTCTCGGTGGCCGTGGGTCACTAGGCAGGAGTCGGGCCGGAGCGCATGATGTACTATCGTGAAGCCATCCGGAAGAACGTGAATGGAGGTTCATTCGTGACGGGGCTGGTGCGTGCCGGGTTGTTCCTCAGCTGGTGTCGCCAGGACGCCGAGGCCAAGGAGGCGCTGCTCGGGCTACTGCATCTGGGCGGCCTGGCGGGGGTGCGTATCAGCTGGTGGGAGGATTCGCACCTGCTGCTCGGTGAGGACTGGCGGCGCCGGATCTTCGCCCGTCTGGATAGCTGTGATTATGGCCTGCTGCTGCTCAGTCCGGGCTTCTTCGGCAGCCGCTTCATCTGCGAGGAGGAGCTGCCCCGGCTGTTCGGGCGGGGCGTGGACAAGGTGTTGCCGGTGATGCTGAAGCGGGTGTCGATGGACGGCTCGCGGAGTGTGCACGGGATGGACGCGCGGCAGATTTTTTTCGGGTCCGGCGGCCGCTGCTTTACCGAGACCCGGGGCGCCGGCCGGGAGCGCTACGCGCTCGACCTCGCCACGAGGATACGTGAGCGTGTGCTGAGCGATGCCTCCTGATGCGGCGGCTGCCACGGCGGGCGGTGCACCGCCACCTCGACCGGCTCGCCGCCGACCTCACACCCCGGCAGCTGTCCCGGCTGCGGGCGCTGGCCGATCTGATCGGTGACGACGGCCGGATCCCGCTGCCGCGGGCGTTGGACGCGGCGACGCCCGGGGGCGACGACACTAAGGCGCAGGACGCGTTCCGCAAGTTCCGGGCCGCGCTCGAGGACGCGGCGCACGGAGCGAGCGTTGAGCTGCGGCTGGTGAGCGACCAGCGGAAGGCCCCGCCGCGGGACAGGTTCTGTTGGTTCGAGGGCGCGGACCTCACCAGCGACGAGGTGGCCGAGCTGTCCGGCCGGGAGGCGGCCCGGTTGACGGTAGACGAGCCCGTGCGGCCGTTCGCGACCGAGGTGCTGCACCCGGTCGTGTACGTGGAGACCGCCAGGAACGTGTCCGAGGTGGTCCGGCAACGCGAGCGGGAGTTCATAGCGCTGCTGACCGAGCAGCTGTCCGCGGTCTCTGGCTACCGGGTCAGCAGCGCGCTCGACATCCGACTCGGGGTCGATCTCCAGGCCGAGCGGCGGCGGCTGCGGGAGACCTCGGATGTGGTGGTGGAGCTCGACAGCGCCGCCGCCCGGCGGGACGAGCATCCGGGTACAACCCTCCGCCGGCCGATCAAGGTGGCGTTGGAGGGGGTGGCGCGCGGTGCGGACCGCACCGCCGACGTCGTGCACGGCGCTGGTCAGCCGTTCAGTCAGTGCCCGAACCGGGCAGCCCGCCTGCGGTTCATCGGGGATGTGCTGGATCTGATCGACGATCGGTTCCGGGAAACGGTCATACCGGCCACGCCACCGCTGCCGGACTCGGAGACGCTGGCCCGGCGGCTCGCCGACCGGCGCGTCCTGGACGTGACGCTGGTGCCGCCGCGGGCCGAGGAGGCCTCGCTCACCTCCGATGCGCTGACTGAGCCGGGGCGGCGACGGCTGGGCACGACGGTACCGGTGGTGCACCGGCTGCTGGACTGGGCCATCGACCGGTCGGCGGCGGCCCGGCACCTGTGCACGCTGCTCGGCGACGTCGGCATGGGCAAGACCACCACCATCACGCTGTTCACCCAGCAGCTGTTGGACCTCCGGGCACAGGGCCAGTCGGCGCCGCTGCCGATCCTGTTCGACCTGCGCGACCTTCCCCCCACCGTGGTGCGCGCGGAAGCGGGCCTTTCGGCGATCCTCACAGCACTGCTGGAACAGGGCGGCCTGGGCGCCGGTCCGTCGGCCGAACAGGTGCTGGACCTGGTCGCCGGCGGTGACTGCGTGCTGATCTTCGACGGGCTGGACGAGGTGCTGGTGCACCTGGACCCGCACGCCGGCCAGGTGTTCACCCGCACGCTCTGGCGTGCCACCGAGGACACCTGGCGCTCCCGCCCGGCCGACCGGAAGTCGGCCCGGCCGAGCAAGCTGCTGCTGTCCTGCCGGACCCACTACTTCCGCACGATCCGGCACGAGACGACGCACTTCACCGGGCAGCACCGGGACGGCCCGGCCACCACCGACTACCTGGCCCTGCTCATGCTGCCCTTCAACGAGGAGCAGGTGCGCGCCTACCTGACGGCCAACCTGCCCGGCGCCGACGTGGAGCGGCTGCTGGATCTCATCGACAGCGTGCACAACCTGCGCGAGATCGCCGAGCGGCCGCTGACGCTGCGGATGGTCGCCGAGCAGCTGGAGACGCTCGAGCGGGCCAAGCTCACCGGCCGCACCGTCCGCGCGGTCGACCTGTACGGGTCGTTCGTCAGCCAGTGGCTGGAACGCGACGACGGCAAGCACTCCCTGCTGCCCGAGCACAAGGAACTGCTCATGGAGCACCTGGCCGCCGAGCTGTGGCGCTCCGGCCGCACCGCGTGGGGGGTGGTCGACGTCGAGCAGTGGCTGCTGGAGTTCCTCAACGGCCGGCCGGACCTGGAACTGCACTACCCGGCCCGCGTCCCAGACGTGTGGAAGGAGGACCTGCGCACCGCGACGTTCCTGGTCCGCCGAGACGACGACACCTTCGGCTTCGCGCACACCTCACTGCGCGAGTACTTCCTCGCCCGCTATCTGGGCCGGGCGCTGGAGCTGCCGCCGGAGCGGGTACGCGAACGGTGGCAGCTGCCTGTGCCCAGCGCGGAGACGCTTGATTTCCTCGGCCAGTGGCTGGCCAGACGCGACGAGGCGGGACGCGCGCGCGACACGGCGGCGCTGGCGGCGCTGGCGGCGCGCACCCCGACCGGCCGGGCCGATGCGGCTGCGGTGCTGGCCTTCGCGTACAGCCTGGCCGCAGCCCGCTGCGGCCACCCGAGCCACGATCCGGCCGGTTCCCGCTTGGCCGGCGCTGACCTGACCGGTTGGTGGATCGACGGCGGCGACCGCCGGCTCGACCTGCGCGGCCTGTCGCTGGCCGGAGCCGACCTGACCGGAACCGTGCTGCGGGACGTGGACCTGTCCGGGGCGGACCTGGGCGGCGCGGACCTGACCCGCGCCGAGATGCACGACAGCGACCTGAGTAGCGCCGAGCTGCGCCGCGCCGACCTGACCGGCACGGTGTTCCGCCACTGCGACCTGACCGGCGCCCGCTGGACCGGCTCGACCGCCTACCAGACGCAGGCGCTGCGGTGCCGCCCAGCGCAAGAGCGGCGGCAGGGCTGGCTGGTGGCACCGGCCGGCGCCGCGTGCCCGTCCGCTGCCCTGATGTCGGCGTTCACCGGCCACACCAGCGGGGTGAGCGGCGGCGCGTGGAGCCCCGACGGCACCCACCTGCTCACCACCAGCGACGACGGCACCGCCCGGATCTGGGACGCGGCCACCGGCCAGCTCGTCGGCTGGCAACTCGGCCAGCTCCCCGGCAGCGAGCTGGCCGTGTGGTCGAGCCCCGAGCACGAGCTGCTCGGGGCCTCGGACGGTGCCTGGCGGTGGCTGGGCTGGCTGGTGCCGCAGGACGGCCGGCTGGTCCGGCTACCGGCTGAGACCTGGGGTCCCCTCCCACCGCTGGACCCCCCAGCCGCAACACCGCTCTGACCTCCCGCGGATGCGCCCTCTGCCCGGAGTCGCTGACCGGGAGCGCGGCCTGACATCTCACGGCAACTACTCGCACACCCGCAACAGCGAGAAGGCCCAGGTCGCAGACCTGATCCTTCGGGTCGGTGGAGACGAAGGGACTTGAACCCTCAACCCCCGCCGTGCAAAGGTCCGGACCGCAACACTACGTGAGCTAGGGAAACGTTGTAACGCACAGTCAGTGAGATTCTGCCCGCCATCGCCGGTGGTTCCCCGTGAGTCCCCGTGTGAACGGGCACGCCAGGGGCACGAATCAAGATCACCGACGGCCGAGATCGACACTATGGACAGGAGCACCGATGGGGATCGAGGACCCCGAGATGGACGCGGCTGAGCAGCAGCCTCATACTGACTGATCTCGATGGGGAGCTGCCGGAGCCCGGGCAGCCGGCCGTTGAACCCGCCCGCCGACGAGCACTGTGGCGTTCCTGCCATTGACGAGGACACCCTCCGGGGCCGCTTTGTCCGAATAAGCGAGGTTGGTCGGGCGGGCTAGCTAGCTGCTTCATGACTACGTGGACGGGTTGTGGGCAGGCATCCAAGGGGGCTAGGACCCGTCGGCCACCTGGCATGGCACTGAACCGCGACGTCGGGTGTCAGGTCGGATGTCAGACTGTCGCGGGCCCAGGCAGCACACAACCGAGGAAAGGCGCAACTTGACTGATCACGGACCATCGCGCGACCAGGATGGCGGATTGTTCCGCACGGCTGAAGAAGTAGATGAGCGGCAGGTCGCATCAGACGTCACTGATGCTGGACCAGTTATGCGACCGTCCCGCGATCTGTTCCATCACGCTGGTGGCCACGGAGCTGTGGAGAATCAGTGTCCGACTACTCAGCGCGACGAGGCGGCGGTGCGGTCGCTGCGGTTTCCCTTCGACGAAGACGACTGTCGATAGCGGACAAGTCGGCTCCAGCTACGCGCTTGGTCGTCGGTGCCGAGAGAGGATCAGCTCAAAGATGTGGATGCCCCTCGCGGGACGCTCGTGGGTGGGTGAGAGTTAGGTGCCCCATCGGTTACACCGGCCACTTCAGCCTCATTGGAAACTACTCACGTCTCAGTCCAGAGTGCCCAGGCTATGCGGGCGGCAGCACTGCTTGTACTTGCGCCCTGAGCCGCACCAGCACACAGCGGTACGTCCCGGTGGCCAACCGACCATGACGGGGTGGGTCCGCAGATCAGGGTAGGCGAGCAGATCCTGAGCGGACGGTGTGGTGACGCGCCTGTCGGTGAGAAACGACTCAAGGCCGGACACCTCGCCAGACACTTGGTTGACCCCGTGTCCGGCTCGCTCGACGAGCGCGCAGTGTCGCTCGATCCGTCGCCGGTGCTCGTCCCAGGTCGCTCCCACCTCGGTGGCCAGGCCCGGCCACCGAGCGATCAGCTTCCCGTGCTCGGCCTGCGGCCAGAACACCGACAGCGTCGTCGCGGAGTATCGGTAGGCGTCGTCCTCCGCGACGGGACTCCAGTGTGGGTCGTTCACCGGCGACATGCGCACGACTATAGGGAGCAGGGGCAGCGCTGCGACCGGTACCCAGGCAGGCTGGGCGCGTGGTGATCGACGGATCTGGTCGGCAGGCATGGTGGACGCAATCGGGCGGGTGAGCTTCCCGTCCGATCTGAGTCAACTACGGTGAGGCCGGCGAAGATGACCGCCGCCACCGGAGGAGTCCTGTGCAGGAACTCGACGACCTGATCGCTGAGATCGTCGTGGACTGCCACGACGAAGACGAGTGCATGATGGCCTTTTGCACAGTGCTCGGGGACGAAATCCCCGTGCCCTTCGAAACGGTCTTTCTGGGCATACCCCTCGACGTGATTGCCATCGGCGCGGGCCGAGCACCCGGGGTGGTGGCCACCTGCCGCCGCGGTAAGGAGACCGGCGATGTCGACCTGACGTCACTGACGTTCCCGGACGGCAGCATCGCCGCGTGGTTGCAAGCGGCCTACCTCCGGTACTTGGGCCACGACCTGGTGAGCAGCGTTGGCCCACCACCCGGGTGGCGCCTGCGATCCTGGGACCAACGGTGATCCCCCGGGTCGTGAGACCGGATCACAGTGCCGCGCCTACCGGACGGACTCGATCGTGGTGACACCTGACTTCACCCGACGCGACCTGCGGAACGTCACGACGCCGAAGACGCTGGCGCACGGTCGGGAACTCGCCGCGCAAGTCGAGGACCTTGACTGGGACGAGTACTCGCTGTGGAGCAGCATACCGGGCGAGGGGATCGACGTCGGGGATCTGTTGATCCACTACACGGGTCGACCATTGACCGGCGAATGTCCATGCACGGACGCTCATGCCGCACAACTGTGTGCGCACATGGCGGCACTGGCATGGGCGTACCTGGGTGAGGACACCGAGCTCACTGATCGGCTCGCCGCCATGCCACACGGCGAACTGGTGGCGCTCGCTGTAGATCTGGCCGATCGTTCGGCCTGGGCGCGCCAGGTAATCTGGTCGCGACTTACGCGTTGACGTTTCTCAGGCGCTCTCACCGTTCGCGGTGCTTATCGATGATCATGGGCACCTCCCGCACTGGTAGAGCCTGAGCGGATGCCATGCTCACGGGAGGCCGGTTTCCCACAACGTCCGCCGAACTCATTGGCGAACGCGCAACACCACGCTCGATGAGTCACATCGGCTGGTACTCACAGCTCGTAGCTGGTTTCCAGTACCAACCGCCCGATTGTTAATGTTGCCCATGTCTGTGTCCGAGGAGACTGGACCACTACGCAGACATTTTCAACCAGCGTAAACGACTGACGGCGGGATAGTGTAATGTCCTGGTCCCCGGCTTCGCTGCCAGCCCGAGGTAAAGATCCGGCAACTCAGTAGTGCCGTTTCGGCACGGTCAGCGCTGTGTCCGAGTTGTCGGTGGCACGTCGCTGGGGAGCCAGGACGCGGGTCTATGCGGAGACGCCTGCGGTGATCGTAGCGTTGGCGGCGCTGACCGAGCGCGCCTTGTGCGGCCTTTCCGAACGCTGACCACCGAGCGGCGGTTGCGTGCGCGATCTGGTTGGTCGGGCGATCGAGATGTGTAGCTGCTGCGGATCTGATCGCCGACCCGGTCTCGTTTCTGACGATCATTCACAATGCATCCCCGAGGAAAGCAGCTGAGGTGGAGGCCGATGTGAGAGCCCACTCTGCTCCGCACTGCCCACGCCCCGTGACATGGCTTATGGGTATCAACGGCGCGCGGGTCATTGGGCGAGTCTTGCCGCCCGGTGCCGTCCGTTCCGCCCGGGTTCGATCGGTTCATCGGCGATCCTGAGTACTTGAGTGGCGTGGTCCGCTTCGATCGTCCCCGGCTGGGCGACCTGACTGGGCGGCGCGGCGTGCACCTGCAGTGCCACATCGGTACCGACACGCTCTCTCTTACGCGCCTGGGCGCTCGGATGACCGGCCTGGACTTCTCCTCGGCCGCGCTGGCCCACGCTCGCCGGCTGGCCGAGCGCGCTGGCACCGACATCGACTTCCATGAAGCGGAGGTGTATGACGCGATTGACGCACTCGGCGCGGAGGCCTTCGATCTCGTCTACACCGGGGTCGGTGCGCTGTGCTGGCTGCCGGACGTGGCGAGATGGGGTCGCGTGGTCGCTGAGCTGCTCCGTCCGGGCGGTCGCCTGCTCATCTGTGAGGGGCACCCCATGCTCTGGTCGCTCGACGAGACGTCCGACGTGCTCACCCTGCGCTATCCGTACTTTGAGCATGCCGAGCCGGTGGTGTCGGATGAACCAGGTACCTACGTCCAGACCGAAGTCGTCTTCCCGCACGGACTCAGCCACAGCTGGAACCACGGACTCGGCGAGATCATCACCGCGGTGCTCGATGCCGGAATGCGGCTTACTCAGCTTGTCGAGCATGAGCGTGCCATGGGAGGCGCTTCCCGGACACATGGTCGTGGACGACGCCGGAGAATGGCGGCTCGCCACAGAGCCCGAACGGTTGGCCGCGAGCTACACGATGCAGGCGATCAAGGCGTAGCACACGGGTGGCGGTCAACGCCTCGGCCCGCGAGCTGATCCCGCCGCGCATGACGAAGATCATGCACAACACAGTGCATCGAGCGACGCAGCGCCGCCCGCTGACCAGTCCTCCTGGCGGACGGGGACAAGCCACGTCCGGCGGCGCAGACGGCGCCCGATCACTCCGATCCACCGATGACCGAGAATGTCGCCATGCTCCGGGCCGCTCGCCGGGAAGACCTGCCGGCTGTTCGCGAGCTCGAGCGAGCAGCCGGTGCGGCGTTCCGCGACCTTGACATGGCTGCCGTCGCAGACGATGAACCGCCATCCATCACCGAGCTGGCCGGCTTCCAGCAGAACGGTCGGGCCTGGGTCATCACCGACAACGCGGATCGTCCCGTGGCCTACCTCCTCCTCGACGTGGTTGATGGGAACGCCCATGTCGAGCAGGTCTCCGTGCACCCCGACCATGCTCGACAGGGTCTGGGCAAGACACTCCTGGACACCGCCGCCGCATGGGCTGAGCAGCACGGCCTCGCTGCTCTGACGCTGACCACCTACGCCAACGTTCCGTGGAACGCACCCTATTACCAGCGGCTCGGCTTCCAGATCATGACTGAAGATCAGATCACCGATGGGCTCCGCCGCATCCGCGAACATGAACAGGCTCGCGGCCTCGCCAGGTGGCCCCGCGTCACGATGCGACGCCCCGTCGATAGCCAAAGCCTCTCGCGCTGAGGGATCCCCGCGCGACGCCGCACTCCCGATTACTCGATGAGCGCAAGCGGACTGTCGAAGGTGGCGGAGACGGGCGGTGTGGCCTCCGGGCCGACGGTCGGGGTGCTTGTCTGCGTGGATCATGGCTGAGCACACTCGATCTACCGCGCTCAGTGCGGACAGCCAGGGCACCTGACCGCCTCATGACCCAGTGCGTGCGAGTAGACGGCGGCATTGCACTTCACCCCGCGTAGTCAGAGACCGCTGCCACCCCCCAACCGAACGAGCTCCAATCGGGCTCCTCACGCGACCTCGGCACCGCGAGGAGCCCGTGTCCGCTTCCTTACCGTCCACCTACCACCAGCCACGATGCCGCGTTGGTTACCATCAGCACGCGGGGCCGTTAGCTCAACTGGCAGAGCAAAGGACTTTTAATCCTTGGGTTCTGGGTTCGATCCCCAGGCGGCCCACCGTAGTGCCAGGTCACAGAGTTGTCAGAGTCTCTTGATATAGTCTTCCAAGATCGTAACTGTCGGAAACCCGACGGAAACCTTCCCGTCGGGGCCGGTCTTGGGAGGTGCACGATGGCCCGTCCACCGCTTGGGCTGGGCAAGCATGGGAGCATCCGAGTCACCCGTGAGGGCGGGCAATGGGTTGCCCGCTGTCGCTTCCGCCAGCTCAACGGGCAGACCGTCCGTGTTGAGCGCTGGGGACCGTCCAAGACCGCCTCGACGAGCAATCTCCAGGACGAGCTGCGCAACCGAGCCGGTGAGCGCGCCACGGTGCTGTCGGCCTCCTCGCGCTTCGCCGACGCCGCCGAGCTCTACCTGATCAAGATCGCCGATCGGCGGGAGGCCACCACCTACGACACCTACCGGCACTGGATGGACACGGTGGTGCTGCCGGCGCTAGGCCAGCTCCGGATCCACGAATGCGACGTCGCCCAGTTCGACGCGTACTTCACCGACCTCCAGCGGCGCGGGTATGCGGCGAACACCCGGCGGACGCTGCGGGCCATCGTGTCCGGGACGATGCAGCAAGCTGTATTGCACAGGGCTGCCCCGGACAACCCGGTCCGTGACCTTGAGCGGATCGAGGAGCCCAAGGGCAAGCGCAAGGCGCAGCCGCGTGGGCTGACCCTTGAGGAGCGCCGCCGTTTGCTCACCTGGCTGGATGGCACGAGCAATGACCCGAAGATAGCGCGGAAGCAGAAGATTGCCCGGGAGGCGGACCTACCGGATGTCGTGCGGTTCGTGCTCGGCACCGGGCTGCGTATTGGTGAAGTCTGCGGAATCCGGATCTGTGACCTCGACCTCGACGGTGTGCCGGTGGTGTCCGGCGGGGACATACGGCTGGTGCCGATCGTCGCGGTCCGGGGCAAGGTCTCCTACGTCAAGGGCAAGGGCCTGGTGCGCAGCGACACCGGCAAGACTTCCTCCGCGTTGCGGATCATCCCACTGCCCGCATTCGTCACTGAACGCCTACGGGCCCGGCTGACAGGTGAAGAAGACCCGATGTGGCCGCTGTTCGCGGCAGCCGGTTCCGATGGACGCCCGACGTTCCGGTGGCCAGCGAACGTGCGGCGCAGCATCCGGGCGGTGCGCACGGAGGCCGGGCTCGCGTGGATGACCCCGCACACCTGGCGGCGCACCTACGCAACGATCCTCCACGACGAAATCGGGCTATCGGACCGCCAGAAGGCCGACCTGATGGGGCACGCCAAAATCAGCATGATGAAAGACACCTACGTCCACCGCGGCGAGCTGCACGCCGAGGCTGCAGTTTACCTCGACGCCGCCTACGCCGACTGAAGGGGGGAATCGCGGGTGAAATCACCAGGGCATGGTGTAGCGGTGGGTGGGGATGCCTGCGTGCTGGGCGAGGTTGGCGGTGTGGGTGGCGCCGGGTGAGTGGTGGTGGATGAAGGCGAGGCAGACGTCTGCGCCGAGCCTGACCATGGCGGCGTTGCGCCGGTAGCCGGCTGACCGGCCGTGGCGGTGCCAGTCGGCGGGGTGGGGTTCGGGTGTCCAGCCCCAGGTGCGGGCGAGCTGGTCGGCGAGCTGGTCCGCGCCGTGGGCGGCGCCGTGGACCACGACCGGGAACGGCGATGCGGTGGTGATGGTGGTGCCGGTGGAGGTGAGGTAGTCACTGATCGCGGTGGCGATGGTGGTTTTGTCGGTCCAGGTGCGGGATCCGGTGATCAGGATCCTGAGTGGGGTCGTGGTGTGGTGCATGGGTGGGCTCCTGGGGTTGGCGGGGTGGGGGTTGGTCTTGCCGGTCCTCCCCCCTCACCCGATATAAGGCGGCTTTGTCCACCGTGCGCGGGAAGTCCAGGGCCGCCCGGAGGGCGGTCGCGTAGCGACGGTTCCGCCCGGGTGGGGTTTCCCGGGCGGGTTCGCCCTGGACTTCCCGCGCACGGTGAACAACGATGCCCACCCGGGTGAGGGGTAGAGGGGACAGCACGCCCGGAGGGCGTTCCATTGGGGGGTCTTGGCCTGCGCGGCCTTGAGCGCAGACCCGGGGCTCGGTGTCGGGGGTCTGGCGCATACTCAGGGGATGACAACCGGGGTCGAGGGGTATGCAGTTGGTGCGCTGCCGTCGTGGGTTGCGCGGCCGGCGGTCGAGGTCTTTGACCTGGAGCGGCTGGCGTTCGCGGCGTGCGGGAGCAGCGACCGGATTGAGCGGGTCCGGGCCGAGAGCATCCGGGCCACGGTGCTGTGGGTGGCGGGAGCTGAGGGTGTGGCACCGAGTACGGGCCGGGAGGAGCGGCCGGTGACTGCGGCGCTGGCGAAGGCGGAGTTCTGGGCGGCGATGGCCGCCTACGACGGTGGGGGTACACCCGAGGCGGTGGTTCGGGTGCGGGCTGAGGAGCTGGGGGTGGTGTTCCGGGCGCCCGAGCCTCTGCCGTACCGGTGGGCGAATCGGCTGGCGGGGTACGACCCTGCGAAGGAGGTGAATATTGAGCGGGGTTATGGGGTGTACCGGACGCTGGGGTGGTTGCTGCGGCACCCGGATGGGTACCCGGCTTGCTTGGACCCACCGATCCCGCTGCCAGTCCGCACCCCCGGGGGGGTGCGGACTGAGCGCTGACGAGGCTGCGGTGCGGGGCCGTGACGTCGGGGGCGTAGCCCGGGCGGTGCACACTCCTGGAGCTACGGGCGTGGGAGCACCGTGAGGCGCGGGAGGATGACCGGGTGGTGGCCCTGGCGGAAGAGGTGTCTCAGCTAATACCCGGCCACCGGGTCCTTGTCACGCTCGGTCTGCGCGGTCGGGGCGGTGTTGTCCTGTGCCCAGCGCGCCCGGTCCTCCGGTTCGGCGAGCTGGTCGTATTCGTGGCGGGCCTGCATTTCGGCGAGCGCGATCTGGGCGCGGGTGACGGCGGCGGCGGATTCCTGGGCTGAGCCGAGGAGGTGGGGGCTGGTGGGGTCGGTGTATTCGGTGGGGCTGGGGGTGGAGTGCTCGCGGATGTCGGCGACGTTGGTTTCGGTCCCGTGACGGGGTGTGAGCCGGTCGGCGTCGGCCCGGCTTTTTTCCCAGGGGGTGTCGAGGAGGTCGGTGTCGGTGATGGGGCGGTGGGGGTCTTCGTCGTGGGCGTGGGCCTGGTGGGCGGCCCACCAGTCCTCGGTGGTGATCTGCTCGGCGGGGTCGTCGAGGGTGATGGCGCGGTGGGCGAGTTCGAGGCGGGCCCGGATGGCGGCGTCGCGGGTCGCGGCGGTGTGGACATACCACCTGGCGTGGGTGTCGTCGGCGAACTGGAGCTCAGCAGCCCGTGCCGCGAGCTCCCCGGCCTTGGCGTGCGCGGCGAGCGCTTCGGAGCGGGCGTGGGCGGCTGTCGTGGGGTCGGGCGCGGCGCTGGCCCGGGCGTTCCACACGGTGGCGTTCGCGGTGGCGCGGTCGGTGGCCTGAGTGGCCTGGGCGAGCTGGTCGGCGACCCGGGTGGGTGCCCAGGATCGTTCCCGTTCCCAGGCGCGGACCCGGCACCGCAGCTGGCCCTCGGTGGCCTCGCGCTCGCCGGGGCCGGTGTCGGGGAGGTCGAGGATGGTGTGCGCGGTGCGCCACAGCGTGTGCTTCTCGGCCAGCGCGGCCGGTGGCGCGGCGCCGAGAGGGTCATCCTGCGCGGTGTGCGCGGTGAGTTCGCGGTACGCCGCGGCCCATCCGGCTTTGTGCTCCCACTGCGCGCGGGCGAGGGGATCACCGGGGACCGGGCCGAGGGTCTGCACCGCCCACGGCTCCTGCGCCTGCGCGGCCTGGGCCCCGAGTTCGTGGCGGCGGTCATCGGCGGCGGTGGCGCGGTGGTGAAACCACCCCCGCCAGCCCTCGGGGACGTCCTGGGGGATGAGGTCCGCGAAGCTGGTGATCGTGGGTTCCAGCTGGCCACGCAGGCGCCGCTTGATCCGGGCGTAGAGCGCCTGCGCCGGGTGGTGGGTACCCGCGAGGTCCCGGTGTGTGACCGCGGTCCGCAGCACCCCGGCAGGGTCGTGCCCGGCGATCTCCGCGGTCCGCAGCAGCCGCTCCAGCGACCACGCCGAGTCATCGGCGGCGAGAGCGTCCCGGTCCCACGGCGCCAGGACACCCTCGGCGGCGAGCTGGTCGAGCAGCAGGCTCGTGCGGCCCGCGGTGACCGTGTTGGCTTGCTCGATCATGCGGTCGCCGTGGCGGGCGACCGAGCGGGCCTGGGCGTCGAGCTCTTCCTGCTCCGCGGTGGCCGACATGTCCTGGCGTGGCGCGTCAAGAATGTCCGACAGGACCGCGTGCGCGGTGCGGGCGGGCCGGTCAGTGGCCTGCCCGTGCGGGTCCTGGGTGACCGTCCACACGGTGTTGCTGGCGCGGCCCCGGGTGGCCATCACATACAGCGCCCGCCCGTCCACCCCAGGGCCAGCGATGGCGTGACCGGTGTCCACGGTGCGGCCCTCCGCGGCGTGGACCGTGCTGGCGTAGGCCAGTGTCACGTCCTCACTGACGTACCCAGCCGGGAGCTGCAGCGCCTCACCCCCACCGGTGACCGGGCGCACCGTCAAGCCACCATCGGGGCGCAGGGCGGTGACCCGGTAGACGTCCCGGTTCAGCGGTGCCCGGGTGTTGCCCTCGAACCCGATCAGTTCCCACCCGCAGCGCCGGGCCTGGATGACATCACCCACCCCGGCGTAAGTGCCCTGCTTGGCGAGCAGGACACCCCGCTCGTGCACGACACCGAGCTGGATCAGCTCGGTGCGCAGGGCCGCGCTGACCCTCGCGGCGGCCTCGTTCGTCGGGACCAGCAGCAGTGAGTCCTTGCCCGCGAGGGTGTCAGCGAGAAACGCCCGCGATGCCGCCGCCTCCGTCTCTCCCGCGGTGCCCCCGCTCACCAGGCGGCCATGGCGGTGATACTCACCGAGCACCGTGGTGTCGCCCTCCCGCAGGCGCAATGATGCGGGTCCCTCCCAGGCGGCGCTGAACCGCCGGACCTCGCTGAGCTCGTAACTCAGCCCGTGCTCCGCGAGATCAGCCATCGCCCCGCCCGGGCCCACCGCCCCGAGCTGGTGGGTGTCCCCCACCAGCAGCAGCTTCGCGCCGGCGGCCGCACACCGGGCGTGCACCGCGGCCAGATCAGTAGTGGGGATCATGGACGCCTCGTCCACCGCGATGATCGCGCCGGGGCGCAGCCGGAACTGCTCATCCCCGGGCATGGGGTGGTGGTCGTCGAGGCGCTGCTGGGTGGCCAGCCACGCTGCGACATTACGGGAGGTCACCCCTTCGGCGGTGAGGATCTGTGCGGCGTTCTCCGCTGAGGCCAGCCCGACCATCTGACGTCCGGTCTCCCGTGAGACATCGGAGAGGGCACCCATCAGGAACGACTTCCCGGTGCCCGCGGCGGCGCAGATCGTCTCGATCCGCGCACCGGAGGTCAGGACCCCTGTGAGTGCGGCAGCCTGGGCCGCCCCCAGCGGCTTACCGGACCGCGCGAACCGCGCCACCACCGCATCAGCCTCCCCGGCGCTGACCCTGGCCGCACCGCGCCCGGCCGCGGCACCGCGCAGCACCGACTCCGCGACAAGCTGGTTTTGCGTGGAGTACTTCTCCACATCCGGGCGGGCGAAGGAACTCGCGCCGTTGGCCAGCAGCGCCTCCTCGGGCAGGTCATCCACCGGCTCCTCCTCGCCCAGCCGGACAGCGCGCCCGGCGGCCTGGCCGGTGAGGGCCCGCAGGAAGCCCGGGATGTCCTCGGGGTCGAGCCCGAGCTCATCGGGCAGGGCCTGATCGATTTTGGCCAGCAGCTCCGCGCGGGACCACGACGCCCGCTCCTCCCCGATCGTGGCCAGCGCCCGCTCCGCGACATCGCGCTCCGACCACGGCGCGGGCGCCCGGATCACCCGGCTGGCACTGAGGGCGTCCTGGGCGACCTTCGCCAGGCCACCGTGCATCGTGTCGAAGGCCTTCTGGGTCCACAGGTCCATCCGTTCCCCGGCGGTCATCCCGTCGTGGGATTTGGGTGCCCGGGTCGCCAGGGTCGCCTCCTGGGCGATCTCGAAACGCTCCAGCGGGCTCGGATCCCGGCCGGTGCGGTCCCGGAACTGTTTTTCGAGCTCCGCGCTCTTCGCGGTGATGTGATGCCGGCGGGACGAGAACAGCTCACAGACCTCCCGGGGCACCCCCACAACCTCCCGGGCCTTCCCATCCTCCCTGGTCCCGAAGCGCACCCCCAGCGACCGGGCCAGGTGTGCCTCCATCACCCGGTCCCCGATCGCACTCGCCGCCGGTTTGTGCGCGAAGATCGCCGCACCGTCAAGGGCCCGCCATTTCCCATCCGCGCACCGGACCCGGTTGAGGATCGCCTGGTGCACATGCAGCTGCGGGTCCCGGTCCCGGGAATCATGCTGGAGGAACTGGGCCACCACGAACGTGTGCGCATCCGTCCAGCGCCCACCCGAACCCGCGTGATCCCCCACCCGGGAATACCCCGCCACCTCCTGGAGATAATCCACCGACGCCCGCGCCCCCGCCAGCACCGCGTCCTCCACCGCCCGCTGCAGCACCGCCCACGCCGCCGCCGCCTCCAGGTCACCCGCTGCCCTGGCGTCGTTGGCCTGGCGCTCAAACGCTATCCCCAGCACCGACACCGACTTCGGCGCCGAAAACGTCCCATCGAAAAAAGTCACCGCCTGCCGCACCGAGCGCTCCGCGGAGGCCAGCAGCTCCGCACGGCGCACCGGATCCGCCCCTGGCTCCCTCGCCAGCGCCTCAGCGTAGATCTCCCCCGCTGACCGGTACACCCGGTGCGCACTGCCCAGCAACGCCGCCCGCCCCCACATGGCCCGGTCATGCGCGGCCGCGTCCCGCGGGTCACACAGATGGCTGTACACCGCATCCATCAGCTCCGCGTCCACCTCACCGGCCAGCCCGAGCTCAGCGGCACCCGCGCCATACCACAACCCGGCAGGCTCCCCCGCCGCCACCGCACCCGTGTAATAACCCTCCCGGCCACCCCCCACAGCACCCGTCAGATACGCCGTGTCATAACCCTTCGCAACGCTCAGCACCACACCCCCTGCTGATCTTGCCCCCGCGCGCAGCGCGAGGGGCGCTCGGCCATCGGATGACTCCATGCAATGGTGTGAGTGCTTCACTGCATCGGCTTGTGTCGTGTTGTCCTGGGTTTTTGTTGATCTATGGTTGTCGCTTCTCGTCGTGGTCTTGATCTTTTCTCGTGGTCTCCTTTCTTGATCTCTTGTCTTGATCCTTCTTCTTGATCCTTCCGGTTTTGATCTTTGGTCTTCGGTTCTGCTTGGGGTCTCTGGTCGTGGTCTGTACGGGTGAGTGGAGGGGGTGGTCACTGGGCGGGGTGCGGTGGCTGGTGGCCGGGTGGCCGGATGGGGATGCCTGCGGTGCGCAGGGCGGTGAGGATGGTGCGGGGGGTGTGGCCGTAGAGCCGGGCGAGGCTGGTGGCGCTGGTGCCGTCGGTGTAGAGGCGGGCGCATTCGGTGAGGTCGAGGTCGGGCCAGGTGCCACCAGCGTGGTGCCAGCGGTGGTAGTGGGCGCGGCACAGGCCCCGCCGGTAGGCGGGATCCCGGCAGCCGGGGATCCCGCACGGGCGGCGCTCCTGCGGTGCTGCGGGCTGGGTGGCGCCGGTGCGCCGCGACCGGGAGTAGTGCGTCGGGCAGAGGTCCTTGGCGTGGTGGGGCCCCCCGCAGCCCTCCACGGTGCAGGTCCGTGTCGCTGGGCTGGGGATCGCGGCGGGCCCGGGGTGGCCCGTGCGCCGCCACCGCTGGTGGTGTGCGCGGCAGAGGTCCCGGGCGTGGTGGGGCCGCCCGCACCCCTCCACGGTGCAGGTCCGCGGCGCCGGGTACGGGATCGTGGAGGGCCCGGGTACGCCGGTCCTGACCTGCCGCTTGTAATGCGCGTGGCATAGCCCGCGGGCATAGTGGGTGCGGTCGCAGCCGGGGACGGTGCAGGAGCGGGCTCCAGGGTGCGCGGTGATGACAGCGCCTTTCCTCGTCGCATCCAGGAGGTCCCCGGGTCTGGGGTCGTCATGGGCTTGTTAGGGGGTGGTCCTGCGGTGGTGGGTGTCGTCGTGCTGGTCGGCGCGGCGGAGCTGGAGTTCGGTGGGCACGGGCGGGTGTCCGGGTGTGGTGGCCCAGGTGGTGGCGATGAGCGCGACGGCGTCGGTGAGGGGTACCTGGGGTGGGGGCTGGTGCTGGCGGCCCCCGGGGGTGTGTTCGCGCAGTTCGCAGGCCGCGTAGGTGGTGGTGATCCGGTGGGTGGTGGCGGGGCGGTAGCGGTCGTGCCAGTCGGCGGCTTTCTGCCAGCTCCCGCGGTCGGGGTCGTAGGCCTCGTGGTGGGTGGCGCGCAGCCACCGGAGTTCCTCGATCAGGGTGGGGTGCCACAGCCAGCAGGACGGCAGGATCGCGGCGGGGTAGCGCAGGTACACCCGGGCCAGCCACTCCGCGAGGTCGGTGAGGTCGGTGAGGGCCTGGTCGGGGTCCTCGGTGAGCAGCCACGCGCGGGCGGCCTCACCCGGGGTGGGTGCGGTGCGGGCGGCGAGGGTGGTGACGTCGGTGGCCAGCTGGGTGAGCAGCTCAGCGAGTTCCTCGGTCCGGGTCTCGGCCAGGGCAGCGCGCCGGGCCAGGCGCTCCACCTCGCGGCCCAGCGCGACCAGGGGGTCGGGGTTCGCGGATGTCACGAGGTGCCTCCAGGTGGGGGGGCAGCCACCCGCCCGGCGGGGGGGTGGGTGGGTGCCCGGGATGAGGGGGACGCTGGTGAGAGCAGGGGAAGTTGCCCGGTGTCGTCGGCCTGGTCGCGGGTGTGCTGGGCGGGTGGGTGTCCGCCGGTGGCCCCGTGGGTGAGCGGCCCATGGCGGCCGGTGCCCTCACGGGGGTGGAGGCTGGTGAGGGCGTTGTGGGCGGCGGCGACCGCGGCAGCGGCCCGTGGTGGTCTCTGGGATGCCGGGCGCAGCTGCCCTGGTGGTGGGGTGGGGGTGGCGCCCTCAGTGACCGGTGTGTCCCCGGGGGACGCGGTGATCTGCTTCTGCTCGCGGGGTGGGGGGTCGTCGTGCGCGGTGGTGGCCGTGGTGGGTGTGGTGGTGCCGTCGGTGATGGTGTAGTCGCGGCCAGCGAGGGAGGTCCGCCCGCCGAGGCGGATCTCACCGGCAGCTGGTTCGTCTCCCCACCCGCCACCGTCGTCGTCCCCGTCGTCGTCCTGCGCGGTCAGTGGCCCGTCGCGCAGGTCCGTCCCGGTATCAAGGCCGGTGAGGATCTCGGTGAGGATGTCGTCAGCGGATTTCCCTGCGGCGGCGTCCGCTGCGTGCTGGGCTTGGGCCGCGGCCTCGGCGGCCTCAGCGAGGGTGGTCCACGTGAGGAAATGCGGGTCGTGCTCGGCTGGTCCGGGGTCCCACCGGGCAGCGCCTTTGGCGT
>JBOHFG010000178.1:0-7657 GCA_050699575.1 Pseudonocardiaceae bacterium | reverse complement strand
ACGGTCTTGCCGGACAGGACACCGACCACCATTGTCACGGCGACAGCCAGGACCAGCAACTCGCCCACAGCAGGCGCAGCATCCGGCCTCGTACGGTCGTGCTGCCCACGGTGCTGGTCGCGGACATGGATGATCAAGCCCTTGTTCCTCCAGGACTGGCCAGACGGAGGGGCTGCGTATCCTAGCCCGCTGACCCTTCCGGCGCAGAGCGCAGAATCCCACCAAGGGCCGTGAGAAACGTTTGGGAAACCCGGGATCGGCTTCTTCTGGAGCACCTTGAGAAGCTCGCCGCCCAGATTCGAAGCAAAGATCCACTGCCGCTAGACCAGCTCGAAGAGCAGTTGCTCAGGTTGCTGGCGGGCGGGCTTATGTTGCTTGGGCGGCACCGTACCAACAAGCGAGGACAGTGCAAATTCTGCGGCTGGACGTGGTGGACCTGGCGGCTGTGGCGCAGGCGGCCGCGATGTACCGTGTATATGGGTCTGGGATTTGCCATGATGCAACCCATGAATGAGGCGATGCGGCGGTGGCTTGGGCACGGCAAGGCGTAAGCAAGGCGCTCCCGCACCGGTCCGGGGACCGGGACGGGCAGCGTGGCCATGGTCCACTCGGTAGCGGCTAACCTCCGCAGCTCCCGGCCCCCGGCGCGACCTGGTCAACAGCTCGGGGGAGTACCTCGCGAGCGTCTGGTGAAGGAGTTGCGCACGACGGGTGCCCGGATGATGTTAGACGGCCAGCTCGCGGCCTATGGCCTCGTGTCGAAGAGTCACGCTGTGTCTTCGGTACCCAAGCGCCTTGCGCAACCTTCGCTGGGGGACCTGTGCTTGGGCCACCAGTACCTCCCGGAACGCCGCTCTGCTCCTCGCGGATCACTCGGCCCCAAGTGATCAGCAGCGGCAGGCCTCGACCGCTGCGGCACACGGCAAACCGCTGATCCCATAACTGGCCAAAATCGGGTAAAGCCGACGGTGGTAGGCGACAGTATCCACAGGGCGACCTGTGCGTTAACACTGCGGGCCTGCAGTCCAGCGCCACACCACATACGGAGTCAAGTGATCGTGCCCCTCTCGGGACGGCAGACAGTCCAGGTGGCAAGCCAGCTGCGCGTGATAACGATCCTTCCCGGAATCGGCACGTCTTAGATTGGAATCATGAATTTATGCGGAAAATATTACCAGTTCCATCTGGAGTGCCTCTGCCTGCCATCAAGTTTTTCAAGGACGCGGTAGAGGACATCCTTGTTGGGCGGAAAACACTTGAGCCCCGTCCGCGTAGCCTGCCGTGGATTAGCCGGCTCCAGAAGGCCGGGCAAGCCTTGCTCACGTATGGCCCACGTTTCGGCGCGCCGACCGTTTTTGCCACTGCCCGTATAGTGGATGTCGCTGTTCGATCATTCGACAGTGTGACTCCCGAGGACTTAGGGTGCATCGGTTATGGCTGGGCAGACCGGAGCTGTGAAGAGTTCGTGGCGGAGTACACACGTTGGTTCGCGCGGGAGCTTGAGAAGAATTACCCGGTGGCGTGGATTAGGTTCGAGGTTGTCGATCAATGAGCCAGAATGTGCCACTCTATGAGCCGCGGTTTTATGAGCGCGCGGCGCAACGGCATGTGGCACGCATTTTTCCTGGCCAGGTTTTCGTCAACGTTCGCTGGGGTCTCATCGGCAGCCCTGCGTCGAGGCATGAGTTGGACGCGCTGGTGTTCCGAACGCGGCAAGCGGTACCGGTTGAGGTCAAGGCTCATTCGATTGGCAGTGGCGACATGGACGAGATTGTTGCCAAGTACCGTCGAATCGGTTTTTCGCGAATCATTCTCGTTGCTCCCGGAATTTCGCTCGAAGCAAGCCGGTGCGTTGCTGATGGTAAAGCTCCGTGTGTAGAGTTCGTGCTCTTTCGTCCCGATCTCGATGTTATTCGAGACTGGTACTGCGCTGTGTGGCCCCAGAAAGTTCCTGGGTGGGCTCATTCCGCCTTGGCGAGCGGTCGCCACCATGTGCGGTTCGTGCTTAGTCGACCTACAGGCCGAGGCCGGTTTGTCATCGGCCAGCAACGGACGCGTGTTTATTCTGTTGACACCGTGCTGCGACTCGCGGTCCGTCTTCCTGCACCTCCTGCGCGCGTCCTTTGGACACCGCAACGCTTTACGACTCCGCGAGACCTCATCGCCCGCGGGAGCAGGGTCACCGCACTTGGTGGTTTTGTACCGATCGACATCGACGGCGACCGCCTGCACCAGGCATTTCATGCTTGCCAGATATCGCGAAGTGACGCCGTGTGCCAGTTCTGCATACGGTATGCTGATGCCGAGTACCGCTCTCTCGCGCAACAGCTCGACGAGACGCCAGTTGATGTACTGGCGAGCGGCGGGCGCGGCGTCCATGTCTACTACGAGGATCACGGTGATGTGCGAGAGCGCGTCGTGAAGCTATCCAGAGCGCACGCGATCCGTCTCGACGAGAATATCACGACCTCGCTGAAGAGCACCGTTGCCCTGCCAGGATCACTTCACGCGGGCAGCATGCAACCCGTTGAGTCAATAATGAAGGCGGCTCGCGAGGTGACGCAATGCTCGTGACGCCGCTCTCAGTCCTTGCTCGGCATCGCTTGGCGCAGTGCGCTGGCCTACCTGGCGAGATTGCTCAGCGAGTTTGCCAAGTCCGCTCTGGATCGACCGCGTTGTTCCCGGAGCTTGCTGTCTTGGCTCGACCGTTGCGGGGCGAGCCGCCGTGCCCGTGCTGTGGTGTGCCACAGCCAACGGGAACGATCCTTGCCCTTGCTGAAGAAGTGCGCACCCTCCGGCCGGCAGTGAACACGGCTATTGATCAGTGTCACGTTGATCCACCCTCGCTGTCACGGCGGTTGCTTGCCATGTGCGCGTCCCGGCCGATGGCGCAGACCCGGGTGGCTTTTGTCGGCGACGACGACCTGGCTTCCGTCGCCTTGCTGCGTCTTGCGCCGCCCGAGCATCTGCTACTCCTCGATATCGACGAGCGAATCATCGCGCTACTCCGTAACGAGGCAAGCCGGCTCGGGCTTAACGATCGGGTTAGCATCGGGCGATGCGACCTATCGACAAGGGACGACGTTGCGGGAATCGCCGCGCGTTATGGCGAGATGTTCGACTTGGTGGTCACCGATCCACCGTACGCTGAAGATGGCATGGCGCAGTTCGTCGAGGTGGCCATGACCCTCGCGGCGTATACCGGCGAGTTGCACATCGCCGTTCCCGCCGTCCTGGCTGAGGCGTGGACAGACGAGCTGTCACATTCCGTCCAGTCCAGGCTGGTGGCAGCTGGGTTTCTCATCGACCGCGTTGTTCCCGGCGCGTTCACTTACGAGACGAGTGACGTGGTGTCCTCGCTCGTTGTCGCGCGTCGTCTTCCCGGTGGTCCGGCGCGACGTGTGGCAGAACCGAACAGTACCACTCGATTCTACACGACCCGCACAGTTCCCGAGGGAGCGCCATTGTTATCTCACCGCACGGAAACGGAGCGTGAACCATGAGCACAACCACCCGCATCACCTTTGTTACGGGCAACGCTGGGAAATTCGCCACGGCTCGCGAGCACCTGGCGCCGCTCGGTATCGAGCTGGAGCAGGTGGCACTTGATCTGGACGAGATTCAGTCAAGCTCGGTTCACGACGTCGCGCTGCACAAAGCACAGCAGGCGTTCCGGGTGTTGAGGCGGCCGGTCATCGTCGAGGATAGTGGCTTCTACATTGATGAGTTGAATAGCTACCCTGGCCCGTCAGTGAAGTTCGTGATCAAGGGTATCGGCGCCGAGGGTATTGCTCGGCTGGCCGACCAGACTGTCACTCGTCAGTGTCACTTCCAAGGCGTGCTCGTCTACATGGATGCTCACGGAGTACCTCGAATTTTCGCCGACGAGGGCGATGGAGGCACGATCGCTGAGAAGCCCACGGCGACGCCGCTGCCAGGTTCGTGGTCCGCGCTGTGGGATGTGTTCGTGCCAACGGGCTGCACTGAGCCTCTGTCGGCGCTCCGGGACAACGAACGCGCCCACGTCTTCGACGGATGGGTCAAGCAGTCGGTGTTCACGCAGTTTGGGGAGTGGCTGGGGCGTAAGCGGCGGTCGGCCGATGCGGGCCAGGCCAGTGGTGGCCGGCTGCGGAGCGCGCACCTCAACTTCGAGTTTCCGGCTGACCGCATCGCTTCTCGCCCGCGGCCGAAGGGGCAAGATCTGCTGCTCGTGGTCGACCGGTCCAGCGGTGCGGTGGAGCACCGTCGCTTCACCGAGCTACCCCACCTACTACCCCCGCGAAGCCTGCTCGTCGTGAACAACTCTCAGGTGGTCAAGGCCGCGTTGCGGCGAACACCGGATGACGGCACGTACCTGCACATCGTGTCGCCCTTCCAGGTGAGCCTGAACAATGTCACTTGCCTGTGCCCATGGAAGCCTGCCGTGGGTAGCTCGATAAAGGTAACCGGCGGTCGCTTCGTCGTAGAAAGTAGTCCGGAGGTCGGACGCGACCTCCGGCAAGGATACCTCATGCCGGACAGTTCCTCGGTCACGACGTTGCAGGCGTTCATGGAGCGCTACGGCGAAGTGCCTATCCCCATCTATGTCAATGCCCAGCGCGAGCCGGACGACGCTGACGCCGTCGACTATCAGAACGTGTACGCCTCTAGCCCGGGTTCTGTTGCCTGTGCGACGGCCGGCCTGCATCTCCACACTGGCCTACTCGACGGGCTACAGCGCGTCGGCCACGATGTCGCCCAAGTCACCCTGCATATAGGCTACGGTACCTGGAAGAGCCTCGCGGCCGAGTACGTTGATGACCACGACATGGATGCCGAGTTCTGTGAGCTGTCGGCGCAGGCTCTTACGGCAGTGCGGGCAGCCAAGGCCGAGGGGCGGCCCGTGGTGGCAGTCGGTACGTCGAGTGTACGTACACTGGAAACGTTCGCCAACGAGATCCTCAGTATCAGTCCGGCTCAAACACTCCAGCGTGAGACAAAGCTCTTCATCGCACCACCGTTCGACTTCCGTATTGTTGACCACATGATCACCAACTTCGCTTACCCGCAAACGCCGATCATGGCCCTCACGGCTGCGTTCGCGGGCTCTGCCGAACTGCTCTTTGGCGCTTATGAGGAGGCGGTGGATAACGGGGATTATTTGTTCTTCTCGTACGGTGACGGCATGCTCTTGCGCTAATGAACGGGAGACCACTCTCCGCGATCTTTTGCCCACGAAGGGAGCCCCTCGACGTGCGGACGGTGTTAGTGACGGGTGTGCAAGGGGTGGGGAAGACCACCCTCGCTCGCCTTGCGGCCCGAGCTCTCGGCCTGGAGGCCTGGGACTATGCAGACCTGATGATGCGCGTCGAACCCGCCATCCGCCACAAAGACGACCTACGGTTTATCGCTTGGAGTGATCGCGTTCAGGTGTATTCTAAGGTTGACAAGCTCCTAGCCGAGTTGTTCTGGCCCGGAGATGGACGTGACACCTGTATACTGCTCGAAAATCACCTGAGTATCATCGACAAGGTCGGCATGCACACCTTCCCGTACGAAGACGCCCGCCGGTACAACCCCGTTGGCTTGGTGGTTGTCGAGGCCTCGCCCGAGGATGTGCTGCAACGGCGACGAACTGACGGCAAACGAAACCGCCACATAGGGTCCCTTATGGAAGTCGCCGAGCAGCAGCGGATCAATCGCCGAGAGGCGGGATTTATCGGGAAATTGATTGGCATACCGATAATTGCCGTCACTAACAACGACCGGGAGCAAGCCGCGCGACAACTTGCCGATTGGGTAACGGTGACGCTGGAATGAATAATATACCTATTGTTTCACTGCTTGAGGTAGCCTCTCTGCAAGCACACGTTTCCGCTAGTGACGTGCGGGCGCTTGTCGCCGAGCTTGAGGTCCCAGTCGCCATCGTTGGAGAGATGCACGCTCACCCCGCGCTCCTGGTTGAGGTGGATAGCGCGCTCGTCGAGCAGTTCTTCCGCCTGCTTCGGCCTTATTCGGCGCTGGAGATCGTCGAACTTCGGCGGCATTTTCGATGGGATCTTTTGACGCGCGTACGGCTCACCGACTTGATAGTTGAGAACCGTCGAGCGTGCCAGTTGGCAACCGGGGCAGCCACTATTGAAAGGGCCATGCAACGTCGAAGACTCGAACTGCTCGTGGTAGCGACTGGGCTTGAAGATACCTACGTGAGAATAATCGAGGCAGTCATAGAGCGACACGGCTACCGGGGTTCGCTCGTGGCCAGCGGCCTGACCCGTGACGAACTTGGTCAGGCCGCTGGTGTACGACGCGCAGGGTGCGTCGGCCTGTTACGCGGGAGGCGGCGTGCCTCCCTTTAGTCCAGACAGGTCGATGTCGGGGTTGCGCCGTCTCATCCCTGCCCGGCTCTTCCTCATCGGCGCCCTAGAGCGCCTCAACAACCTCCCGTACTGTACCAGGCGGCACTTCACATGACCACAGGCCAAGAGCAGGTCACTATTCATCGCCTCTCCGTAGTGGCCCGGGGCTGTCGTGGAGACCTCACCAACAACGAGCTGCTGACAGCTCTCATTCGGCAAGCGGCCGTAGCGAGCGGCCTATCGGTCGTCGGCGAGGCCGTCCACGCCTTCGTGCCACATGGTCTATCCATCGCTCTGCTCCTGGCGCAATCGCACCTTGTGCTTTCCACCTGGCCGGAATATCACGCCGTAGTTCTCGATCTCATGGTGTGCGCAGACGGCGGTGCGGCGTTGGCCGTATGGCAGGAAATAAGAAAATATGTTCTGCCGACGACGTTCGAATTCACCGACCAGAGCGTAGCGATGCTAACGGTTCCAGGGCCCCGCCCGGACGCACCGTGACCAACATAATGCAGCACGGTCGCTTCACCCGGCTGGCCCATCGTGTCTAGCAGTTCTGCACGGGTTCCCCGGTCGGGATTCCTCACCGGCTCGACCAGGCTGAAGCCGAGCCGGGCATATCCCTGTGCCGCACGGCCAGCCATCTCCTCAGCGAAGGGCAGCCCAGTAAATCCGGAGAACTCCGACCGAGTCGAGAACTCCCCGACCCCGATGACCAGCGCCCGCCGGGCAGCTCCCATCAATGCCCACTCTCCGGCCTGCTAGCTGACCATGAAGCGCTGCCTGGCAAGACCGACCAAGAACTTGCCGGAAAGATGAGGATATACGGCCGATCAGTTCCATTCAGCCCGACCGGTCACCGGCCAGAGAGCGGGGCAGCTCAAGGCTTGTCTCATCGGCGGGCGCGATGATCACTTGCTGGATGATCGTCATCCCGGGCGGTCCAAACCGTCGATCCCATCCCGGCTCACCACCCCCGCAATCCGGAGTCAGGCGTGATCGCTCATTGGCGTATCCGGTTGTGCACGTGACGGTAGGCCGAGCAGGTCACTCTCGACCGCGCACCCGTCTCCCTCGGCGAGGTTCTCGACTTCCGCCGCCAGTACGACGCCGAGCACCGCGCCTACGTCCGTTGTTGATGGTGTTGAAACTGGCGCTGCCCACGATGATGGCGTCAGCCGACGGCAACACATCTGGTGAGCCAGGCTGTTTGTAATCTGACCGGACCGGGTAGCCGGTTTGGGTTTCGAGTGCGGGTTGGTCAATGAAGCGCAGCGCCATTGGTGTGGCAATCAGGCACGGTCTCCAGCCCGATGCTT
>JBOHFG010000177.1:0-12266 GCA_050699575.1 Pseudonocardiaceae bacterium | reverse complement strand
GCACCGATGGCACCGTCCGGGTCTGGGACGCCACCAGCGGGCTGCCCGTCGGTTTCACGATCGTCACCCTGCCGGGGGGCGAGATCGCGGTCTTCGACGCCAGCACGGACCAACTCGTCAAAGCCAGCGCGGGGGCCTGGCGCTGGCTCGGCTGGAACGTCGTCGAGGACGGCCGGCTCACCCGCCTCCCCGCGGAGTCCTTCGGGCCCCTGCCACCCCTGCATCCTACTGCCCAACCGGCGGAGCCGGCCTGAGATCCGGCCCGCGACGCGACTCGGCAACAGCGGCCGGCGGTTACCGTGGAGGGGCATGTCGGCAGCCGATGAGCAGGGGTGAGGGCGTAGCGGATGGCGGACCACCCGCACGTTCAGGTGGCGATCGTCGGCTCCGGGTTCGCCGGGCTGGCCATGGCGATCCAGCTCAAGCGGCACGGCACCGACGAGTTCGTGGTGCTGGAACGAGCCGACAACGTCGGTGGTGCCTGGCGGGACAACACCTACCCAGGCTGCGCCTGCGATGTGCCCTCCACGCTGTACTGCTTCTCCTTCGCCGCCAACCCGGACTGGACTGCCAGCTTCTCCCCCCAGCCCGAGATTCACCGATACCTGCAGGACTGCGTGCATCGGTTCCGGTTGAGTGAACACCTACGGCTGCGCCACGAAGTCCTCGAGGCCACGTGGGACTCCGACCGTAGCCAGTGGTCGATCGAGACGTCCGGCGGCCGGTTCACCGCAACCGTGCTGGTGTCGGCGACCGGGCAGCTCAGCGAACCCGCGATCCCCCAGCTACCCGGCCTCGAGCGCTTCACCGGAGCGGCCTTGCACACCTCCCGCTGGGACCATTCGCTGGATCTCACCGGGGCCAGGGTCGCGGTGGTCGGCACCGGTGCCTCCGCAGCGCAGCTGGTTCCCGCGATCGCCGACCGGGTCGCGGCGTTACACGTCTTCCAGCGCACCCCGGCGTGGGTTTTGCCGCAGCGCAACCGGGTGCGGGGCGGTCTGGAACACCGCGCCCTGCGGAGCTTCCCCGGACTGCAGCAAGCAGTGCGAGCCACCCTGTACTGGGGGCGGGAGTGTGCGTTGATCGGCTTCACTCACCCCCGGATCATGCACGCGGTCGGCCTGCTCGCCCGGCTGCACCTGCGGCGCCAGGTGCCGCAGCGCGCGCTGCGGGCCGCCCTGACCCCGACGTATGCGATGGGATGCAAACGAGTGCTGCGCTCGAGCACCTTCTACCCCACGTTGGGCCGCGAGCACGTGGAGCTGGTCACCGAGGCGATCCGGGAGGTGCGGGAACGATCGGTGGTCACCGCCGACGGCACCGAGCGCGAGGTGGACACCCTGGTCTTCGGCACGGGTTTCCACGCCGCCGAAATGCCGATCGCGCGGCGGATCCGCGGCCGCGACGGGCGGCTGCTCGCCCACGACTGGCACGACCACGGTGCCCAGGCATACCTGGGCACCGTGGTCGCCGGATTTCCCAACCTTTTCCTGCTCACCGGCCCGAACAGCGCACTGGCGCACAACTCGGTGCTGCTGGGGATCGAGACCCAGGTCCGCTACGTGCTCGACGCCCTGCGCGTCATGCACTCCCAGCACCTAGCCGCGGTGGAGGTGCAACCACAAGCACAACAAGCTTTCGTGCGCAAAGTACAAGCCAAAATGGCCGGCACGGTATGGACAACCGGCGGCTGCCACAGCTGGTTCCTAGACCACGCCGGCCGCAACACCACCATCTGGCCCTGGCCCACCACCCGCCTCCGCCACCAAACCCGCCACTTCGACCTCGAGAACTACCGCAGTCTGGATGCAGAACGCGGTAATCGGGCCTCGGATAACCGCGTTCTGCATCCAGACTGCGGCGAGGTCACCGGGTGAGCAGGAGCTGGGCGAGGCAGGCGGCGTAGGCGGAGCTGGCCTCGGCAGGCTCGGCGCTCGGGTAGTTGCTGCGGTGGCAGATCCAGACGCCGTGGTCCGTTCGCAGCTGCTGATCCTGCCGGCTTCCTGCGACGTTGCCGCCCCGGGTGATGTTGAGATCAACGATCACCGTGTCACCCGGCAGCTGGTCCAGGGTCTGCGTGGGCAGCAGGCACGGGGCCAGCTCGCTTCCGTGTTTGGCGGTCGCGATGATGATGTCGGGCCGGTGAGTTTCGATGGCTCGGGCGACCACCTGCTGCTGACCGAGCAGGTCCGACTCCCCGTCGAGGCGGTGGTAGAGCGCGCCCAGCAGCTGTTCCAGCTCTCGCTGGCGGCGCTGTCCGGTCGACGCCACGGCGAGGCGGTGCCCGAGGGCGCTGGCCAGGTGGGCTGCTTCCATGCCGGCCTGTCCGGCGCCGATGACCAGGACGCCCTGCTGGCCTTCGTGGCCGAGACGGCACCGCAGGGCGAGGGCCTCCTGCAGCGAGAGTCGTCCCGCAAAGCGGCTCATGGCCGCCAGCGCGTCCTGGGCGGGCAGGATCCCTTCCTGCGCCAGGAGCTCCACGGATCGCAGCCGCAGCTTCCCTTGCTGCGCCCGGTGCGCGACGACATCGTCCTGCAGCGGATGGGTCAGGCCAATGATCATGCACCCGGGAGAGAGCTGGGACAGGACACCGTCGAGGTCCACTGGCGGCTTGACCCAGCACAGCACGTCAGCGGCCCGAAACAGGTCCGGCCGCGTGCCGGTCACCGTTGCCCCTGACCTGGTGTACGCCGCGTCCGAGTAGCCCGCACCGGATCCAGCGCCCGACTCGACCCACACGCGCATCCCTGCGGCGACCAGCTCAGCGGTGGCGCTGGGAGTCAGAGCCACCCGTCGCTCACCGGGCGCGCTCTCCCTGAGCACGGCGATCGTCGCGCTGCCCGCAGGGACGACGTCGGGAAACTCCGCGACGCTGACGGGCCCGGGCTCCTCGATCCGGGCCAAGGCTTTCTGGTAGGTCAGCCCGCCATCGAGTACCTCACCCACGAGCCGGGCCAGCCGCCCGAAGACCTCAGCCAGCAACGTCGGGTCCTTGCTGGCGCCGATCCGGGGGGCGTCCACGTTGACCCGGACAACCGTCTCCCGGATGCCCATCCGCGGTCCGGCCACCGTCTCCAGCCCGACTCCCAGGAGGAGGAAGTCGGCCAGCTGCCAGCCGTCCTGGACTCCGGCTCGCTGGAGGACCTGGTCCGCCAGGCGAAGCGTCATGAAGGGTCCATAAGAACACGATCCGACCGGGATGACGGCGGGAAAACCGAACTTCCGATCCAAATCCATACAAAGCTTTCTGGCTTCTGCCTGGCGGAGGCTCATCGTTGCACGGTTGTCCCGGACGAACTTCTCTGGCGTCTGTTCAAGAACGGTACGCGCCAGCACCGTTGTCTCCCGCTGGAAAGGAACAGCCAACTGCCGACAGATATCAGCTCGCCATCCTGCGTCACCGGTGATGGCCGCGCCAATCTTATAGGGACCGATGGCATGGTGCCCCTTGGACAAGCCAGTGATCGTGACGGTCCGCTCGTAAAGGGAATGGCGGGCTCCCCCGATATCGACCTCGACGGTCGCGAGCGGTTGGTAGTCGGGCACGATCCCATCAAAGGCCGCATCGATGATGACGCGGATGCCTTCCTCGACCAGGACCCGGCCGAGAGCGTGCAGTTCTTCCGTCGTATACACCGCGACGAGCGGATTACCCGGCATGGTCAGCAACAGTGCGCACAACTGCTCGCGGTGGGTCTGGATGGCCCGCCGCAGCTGCCAGGCGTCCACCCGGCCGTCCCGGTCCAGATCCACCGGGACGAGCTGGATCACCAAACCGAGCTTCTCGATGTGCTCGACGTTGCTCTTGTAGAAGCCCTCGGGGCACAGGATCACCCCATCCGGTCGGGCGACGCTGGCCAGGACAGCATCGAGCATCGCGAGGCTGCTGTACGGGCAGACGAGGACCTCGTCGGCGGTCACCGCCAGGCCAGCCATGCGCCACCGGTGATAGAGGCGGTCGGCGACCAGCTGGCGGAGCACATGCGGCTGAGATTTGTCGAGGAGGCGTCCATCCGGCTCCCGCAACTCCCTCTTCCCGGCGAGCAACAACCGGGTGTCCTCCAGCAGTGCCGCCTGCACCTGCGAGTGCATGGTGAAGCGCATTTCACCGTGGGAGGCATCGATGACGACCGTTCCCCGCTCTTCGAGCCGCTGCCGGAGCCGGGCGCTGCGAGAACTGATCGCTCCGATGAGCGGGGACAGCATGGTGGCTCCTGTCCGGGGGTCTGTTCAGTCCCGGCGTTGGTACTGCACGAACAGGCGTCCGGAAAGCCCCGCGGCGAACATAACCAACCCGGCGATGACGGAGGTAATCGGCAGGGTAGCCACCAGTGTCACGCATCCGAGCACCCCGACAATGTTGAGGGCGCGGGGCCGGCGGCGCTGGTCGGCGGGCTGGGTGAGGGCACAGGCATTGGCGATGGCGTAGTAGACCAGGACCCCAAAGGAGGAGAACCCGATCACCTCGCGCAGGTCGACGGTGAGGACCAGGATGCTGACGACCACGGCGAGGGCGACTTCGGCGTGGTGCGGCACCTGGAATCGGGGGTGCACCGTGGCCAGCCAGGCGGGCAGGTCGCGGTGCCGGGCCATGGCGAGGCTGGTGCGGCCGATGCCGGCGATCAGGGCCAGCAGCGCGCCGAGGCTGGCCAGTACCGCACCGACCCGCACGACGGGGGTGATCGAGCCGGCACCGGCGGCGCGGACGGCGTCGGCCAGTGGGGCCGCGGCTGCGGCGAGCCGGTCCGGGCCGGCGGCGAGCAGGGCGGCGACGCCGACGATGAGGTAGACCACCACGGTGATGGTCAGGGCGACCGAGATGGCGCGGGGAATCGTCCGCGCGGGATCGCGGACCTCTTCGCCCATGGTGGCGATGCGGGCGTAGCCGGCGAAGGCGAAGAACAGCAGCCCCGCGGCCTGCAGCACGCCGTAAATCCCACCGTGGCCCAGCGCCGGGAACCCGCCGAGGTGGCTGGTACTGGCCGCACCGCCGACCGCGATGCCCACCACGATCACGCTCAGCGCGACCAGGGTGGCCGCCACCAGGATGCGGGTCAGCATCGCGGTCTTGGTTACACCGCGGTAATTGAGCGCAGCAAAGCCGAGCACGCCGGCGACGGCGACCAGCCGCTGCGCCCACCACGGGCCGGGTACCGCGTAGCCGGCGAAGGTCAACGCCATCGCCGCACAGGACGCGGTCTTGCCGGTCACAAAGCCCCACCCGGCCGTGAACCCCCACCAGTCACCGAGCCGCTCACGCCCGTAGATGTAAGTGCCACCGGAGGTCGGGTACGCCACGGCCAGCTGCGCGGACGCGGACGCGTTGCAGTAGGCGATCACTGCCGCGATCACCAGCCCGACCAGCAACCCGGTCCCAGCCGCCCGGGCGGCTGGCCCGAATGCGGCGAACACCCCTGCTCCGATCATCGACCCGAGACCGATGACCACCGCATCCCCGGTGCCCAACCGGCGAGCCAAACCCGCCGGCGGCGACGTCACCACCGTTGTCCCCATCACCGGAGTGCCCCTATATATCGAATTCCGGCATCGGAATGGCGTCGATTCCCGATATTGGTTTTGCCACTGCTTCGTTTTCGTTCCACCCGCAGATTTGGCATCTCGACGTCCTCTCCTGCCTGCCGGCTCAACCAGCAATCACCGGAAAGAGAACGGGAAACACCCGGTAAGTACGTCCTGCCTTGACCCGATCGTGTGAACTGGTCAGCGGCGCAGGAAAGTCTGATATGGTCACATGAGATGACTCGCTGTGACACGCATGCCGATCACATCTCACAAGGAGGCGTCCACCGTGATCGTCGAGTCGGACAGGTCAGGCCGGTCCGCGGGGAGCGAGCCCCCCGGTCGCAGGCTCCGTTATAGCTGCTGTAACCACCGGCACAGCCCCTCACGGTATCTTCCGGTTTACTCCAATGGGTGACATTCAATAGAACTAAAATCGCACGTATCAATGCACTCTGTCATCGACGGATGGCCATGACCGCGATCCCACAGCGGGTCCGGCTCGGTCTGGTGCTGCTGAGCATCCTGATGATGACCAGCGTGGTCGCGGCCTGCGGTAGTAGTCCCAGCACCGCACCCGAAAACGGCTCACCAGCCCGCGGATCCGGCCCGGTGAGTGTTCTCTACGCCGGGACCCTGGTGGGGATCCTCGAGCGGCGTGTCGGCCCAGCGTTCGAGAAGGCCACCGGCTACACCTTCCAGGGCGAGGGCAAGGGCTCGGTCGCGCTGGCCAACTTGATCAAGGCCAAGGTCCGGCAGCCTGACATCTTTCTCAGCGCTGACGTGTCGGTGAACACCACCTTGCAAGGGCCCGCCAACGGCAGCTACGTGTCCTGGTGGGTACCGCTCGCCCGCACCGAGCTGGTGCTTGCGTGGAGCCCGAAGAGCCGCTTCGCCGCGGACTTCCAGGCCGCCAAGGACGGCAAGCGCAGCTTCGAGTCGGTACTGACCGAACCGGGCCTGCGGTTCGGGCGGGCCGACCCCGAACTCGGCCCCAAGGGCTACCGCACCATCTTCGCCTTCAACCTCGACGCCAAACGGATCGGGGACCCGACGTTGCCGCAGAAGATCCTCGGCAGCCCGGACAACACCTCGCAGCTGTTCCCGGAAGAGCAGATGGTGGCCCGGTTGCAGGCCGGTGAGCTCGACGCAGGAACGTTCTACAAAGTCGAGGCCGTCGAAGCCGGGCTGCCCTACCTGAGCCTGCCCAAGGAGATCAACCAGGGCGACGTCACGCTCGCCGCGCAGTACGCCACCGCGACGTACACCACCAAGAAGGGCGTCACCTACACCGGCGTGCCGATCAGCTACACCATCACGATCCCCAGCACGGTGCGCAACCAAACCGGCGCGGAGGCGTTCGTCCGCTACCTGCTGGGCCCCGACGGGCAGGCGATGCTCGTGGCGCAGGGGCTCGCTGCCACGCCACCGGTCGTGGCCGGTGATCCCGCGGCGGTGCCCCCCAACCTGCGCTCACTGATGAAGGACCGGTGAGCGAGTTGATACGTTCACACACGACCCGGGCAGGCAACAGGACACCGTGGCCGCTGCTCCTGGCCGCAGCGCTGATGCTGGGCTATCTCGTGGTGCCGCTGCTGGCGCTGCTGCACGCTCTGCCCGAGACCGACAGCGCGTCGCTGACCGGTCCCGACACCCTTGACGCGCTGCGGGTCTCGTTGATCGCCGCAGTCACCGCCACTACGATCGACGCGCTGCTGGGCATCCCGCTGGGCTTCTACCTGGCCCACAGCCGGTCGCGGTGGCGGCACCTGATCACCGCCGCTGTGGTCCTGCCGCTGGCCGTGCCACCGATCGTCGGCGGGCTGGAGCTGATCCTGGTCGTCGGCCGGGCCACCGCCTTCGGTGGGCTGCTCGAGCGGCTCGGGATCAACCCAGTGGACACCATTGCCGGCACGATCCTCGCGCAGGCCTTCATCGCCGCCCCCTTCATCGTGATCTCCGCCCGCGCCGCGTTCGCCTGTGTGGATCCGCAGCTCAGCGACGCCGCCCGGGCCCTGGGCACCAGCCCCTGGCAAACCTTCTGGCGGGTGCAGCTGCCCACCGCCCGCTGCGGGCTGGCCGCTGGCGTGGTCTTGGGCTTCATGCGCTGCCTTGGGGATTTCGGGGCCACCGCGATCCTGGCCTACCACCCCTACACGCTGCCCACCCTGATCTTCGTCAACGTCTCCGGGGAAGGCATCCCCACCGCGATTCCGCCCGCCGTGCTGGTCGCCACCGTGGGGGTCCTGGCCGGGGGGGTCATGCTGTTCCTCGACGCCCGTCGCCGGCCCCACGCCGACACCAGCGAGTCCGCCACCCCCGCCAGGGTTGCCGACCTGAGCTGGATCCGCCCCGACCCAGCCGCGGGCTCGGGTATCGAGATTGAGCTGCATGCTCAGGTCGGCAGCTTCGAACTGCACCCGGTGATCCGCACCGCGGCCAGCACCATCGGTATCCTCGGACCCTCCGGGTCGGGCAAGTCGCTGACCATGCGCGCGGTGGCCGGGCTGCTTCCCGCCGCCGGCACCGTGCGCGTCGGCTCGGTCACCCTCACCGACACCCGGGCCGGCCTCGCCGTGCCCGCGCAGCACCGCCAGTTGGGCTACGTCGCCCAACGAGACGCCCTGTTCGAGCACCTCGACGTCACCGAGAACATCACCTTCGGCATCCGGCACCTCCCCGCCGCCGAACGTGACCTGCGATCACGCGAGCTCCTCGCCGCGGTCGGGCTCACCCACCTGCGCTACGCCCACCCTGCCCGGCTCTCCGGTGGGGAACGCCAACGCGTCGCCCTGGCCCGCGCGTTGGCCCCCGGACCCCGGGCCCTGCTGCTCGACGAGTCCTTCGCCAACCTCGACACCACCGTTCGCGGCCAGCTCCGCACCCTGGTCCGGCACCTCCACGAACGCACCGGCATCCCCCTCATCGTCGTCACCCACGACCGCGACGACGTCCTGGACATCGCCGATCACCTCGTAGTGATGTCCCGCGGCACCTCCATCCAGCAAGGCCCCACCCGCGACGTCTTCCGCCACCCCACCACCCGGATCAGCGCCCAGCTGGTCGGCGTTCCCAACATCCTCACCGTGCACCAGCTGCACCCCCAAGCCGACGACGACGTCCTCGCCGTGACCGACTGGGGCACCCTGCTCCTGCCCAGCTATACCAACCCGCACGGCTGCCATGAGCTCGCGGTCCCCGCCACTGCCATCACGGTGGGCACCACCGGAACGGTAACCATCGTCGACACCAGCCGGCCCGCGCTGCACGGTCACCGCCTGGTCCTGCGCCCCACTCGCCCCAGCCCCGAGACCCTCACCGTGCTGCTCACTCCGACCAACGACGCCCCGCCGGCCCCCGGGGACCGGGTCCACATCCACATCAACCCGGACTACTGCCAACCCCTCACACATAACCCACGGGCCACGTCGATGCTGCCGGCCGCGCACGTCAGCCGGTGAGGTGGCGCCAGAGGAACTCGTAGTCCAGCGCGGACATGAAGGCCGCCTGCTCGTTGTCCGCCGCACCGCCGTGGCCACCCTCGATATTCTCGTAGTAGGTGACCGGCAGTCCGTACTCACGCATCCGGGCCACCAGCTTGCGGGCATGCCCGGGGTGCACGCGGTCGTCGCGGGTGGAGGTGGTGAGCAGTGTCGGCGGGTAGCATTGGCTGGCGCACAGCTGGTGGTAGGGCGAGAAACGCCGCAGGTACTCCCGTTCGGCCGGGTCGTCGGGGTCACCGTACTCGGCCATCCAGGAGGCCCCGGCCAGCAGCAGGTGGTAACGCAGCATGTCCAGCAGCGGGGCCCCAGCAACAATGGCACCAAACAGCTCCGGGTACTGGGTGAGCATCACCCCCATGAGCAGCCCGCCGTTGCTGCCGCCCTCGGCACCGAGGCGGGGCGGCGTGGTGAGACCGCGGGTGACCAGGTCCCGGGCCACCGCGGCGAAGTCCTCGTACACCAGGTGACGGTGGCGCTTGAGCGCGGCGCAATGCCAGCGCGGGCCGTACTCGCCGCCGCCACGGATGTTGGCGACGACGTAGCAGCCACCGCGGGCCAACCAGGCCCGGCCCAGGGCACCGCGGTAGCCGGGTTGCAAGGAGATCTCGAAGCCACCGTAGCCGTAAAGCAGGGTTGGCCAGCCGCCGGGTGGCACAGGCGAGTCGGGCGCCACCACGAAGTACGGGATCCGGGTGCCGTCGTCAGAGACCGCGAAGTGTTGCTGCACAGCGAGACCGGCGCCGTCGAAAAACGAGGGTGCCTGCTTGAGCATGATGGCCGGACCAGCGCCGATGGTCCCGATGGCCAGGGTGGCCGGCGTCAGGAAGCCGTTGACGTGGAGCAGGTATTCATCATCGACGTCCGGGTCCGTGCCCCCCGCGCTCACGGTGCACAGCGGCGGTGTGCCGGCCAGCGGCGTGGCGTGCCAGTCCTGCGCCGGGGTCAGCACCGAGAGATGGCTGACCACATCGTGCATCACGTTCAGGATCAGGTGGTGGCGGGTCCAGCTGTAGTCGGCCAACGAGGTGCGCTCATCGGGAATGAACAGGGGGCGCAAACCCCGATCACCGGCCATGAACTCGTCGAAATCCGCCACCAGCAGGCAACCCGCCGGGTACGTCTCGCCGACCGTCCACTCGCTGCGCAGCTCGATCAGCAGCCACTGCCGGTGCACGCCGACGATCGCATTCTCGGGCACCTCGACGCGGTGCAGCCGCGCCCCGCAACGCTGATACAGCTCAGATCGGTAGAACTCCAGCGACCGCCGGATGAAGTCGCGCTCGAAACCCTCAGTGTCGTCGTGGTAGGCGGACACGCTGATGTCGTCGGGCTTGCCCTCATATACCAGCTCGGCCTCGGCCAGCGGCGTGCCCCGCCGCCATTGCCGGATAGTGCGCGGGTACCCGCTGGTGGTGAGCGTTCCCGGGCCGAAGTCGGTGGCGACGTAGATACTGTCGGCATCGATCCAGCCCACTCTGGACTTCGCCTCAGGCAGCTGGAAGCCATCGGTGACGAACTCGCGGCGCTCGATGTCGAACTCCCGTACCACCGTCGCGTCCGCGCCACCCCGCGACAACGAGATCAGCGCCCGCCGGTAGTCCGGCCGCAGGCACTGCGCGCCGTGGTAGACCCAGTTCTCGTCCTCGTCGCGGGCCAGCGCGTCCACGTCGAGCAGGATCTCCCAGCCCGGCTGCTCCGTGGCGTACTCGGCGAGCGTGGTGCGCCGCCACAGGCCACGCGGATGCTCACCGTCCCGCCAGAAGTTGTACCGGTACCCGCCGCGCCGGGTGATGTACGGGATCCGGTCCGTTGAGTCGAGCACCTCGCGGATCTCCGCACGCAGCACCTCGAACCTCGGCTCGCCGGTCAGCTCCGCGACGCTCTCGGCGTTGCGCTCCCGCACCCAGGACAGCGCCCGCTCACCGGTGACGTCCTCCAGCCACCGGTACGGGTCGTCCGCCGGGCTGCGATCTGCACTCATGCCGCCAGTCTGCTGCAGCAGATCACCACATCGCGATTCGGCTGGCGCTGGGCGCTGCGGCGTGGACCCGATGTGTACCGGGAGTACCTCAGTTGTGGTGGGACCGTGCCGTGGCGTGGGACGATCCTGAACTGTAGGAGACAGAGAGCCCCCGGTCCGACTGCTTACGGGTGTCATCTACGCGATCCGCTGGCGTTACCGCACGCCGCTTGCCGACAGAGTGGGAGGATGCTGTCCGATGGGTGACATCGCGAGCAAGGTGGACAAGGCATACGAGGGCAAGAGCATCGCCGAGCTGGCCGACGCGCCCGTGGCGGCGCTGCAGGGCGTGAGCGACGGGGACGCGGAGCACCTGAAGTTAGCGTTCGGGATCACCACGGTGCGCGATCTGGGGACCAACAAGTTCTTCCTGTGGGCGCAGGCGATCGCGAAGCTGGCCGACTGACTGGCCGCCTACCGAACGGGACTCCCACACCACGGCGACGCTCACCGCGTCCTCGTGGCGGCCTGGGACGCAGTGTCCAGGTGCCGGGCCGGACTTCGTCACCGGCGGCATCTACCGGGGCCTCGCCGAGGCCGGACACCCTCCGGCCGTCGCCGACGAGGTGGTCACCGACCGCATGCCCACCGTGGCGGTGATCTCCCGGGACACCACACCCGCAGACCACCCGATCCGGGCGGCGATCACCGTGCCCTCAAGCCCCCCGGCCACCCCGCGGGAGACCTCTTCCCGGTCGGCCTCGGTCAACGGCCTGCGCTCGCAGCTCACTCAGTGCTCCTCATCGACGGTGTCACCGACGATCTACACCAAGATCAATTGCTTCGACCAGTTGGGATCAAGGCCCCCAGTGTCATCGCCGGATACCTGTTCGCGGAGCCGCGGCGTGTCGAATACGCTGGTCCGCTAACTGATTCGGGCGCTGATATAGCAGGGAGGATTCGTGCGACCATCAGGCATCTCATGGATTTGGATTTCCAGTTCGGTGGTGGGCACACGCGAAAGATGCTGTTGATTTACTGGAATACAGAAATCGTTCCCGCGTTGCGGCGGCGTTATCCTGTAGTGATTCATCATGAAGTCATGAGCGTTGCCGCCGACGCGGCTCAACTGCTCGGGTGGAGCGCCTATGACGCTGGGCGACACGGCGCTGCTCAGCGTTTTTTCGTGCAGGGCTTGTGCCTGGCGCGAGAGGCGAACGATCGCTTGATGGGTGGTCAGATCCTCTCGAATCTAAGCCATCAGGCTAACTACCTTGGGAACT
>JBOHFG010000176.1:0-5843 GCA_050699575.1 Pseudonocardiaceae bacterium | reverse complement strand
AAGGGTGCCTCGCTCACGCGGCCCGGATTATGCCGACCCAGTCACCCTCGTCCGCCCTGCTGACCAGGGCAAACGGCGAGTTTTCTCGGCTCATTCGGCATAATCCGGTGCTCAACATAAAACCGGTTATGTCGAGTTCGACATAACCGGATCTGAGGGGGGACCGTCGCAGCAATGCGACGGTCCTACCCGCCACCGGGTACAACGCGGCCCTGCTCACTCACCGGCTCGGGGACACCCACGTGTACTCCGTCGATATCGAACCCGATCTCATCGAGCTGGCCCGCCAGCGGCTGGCCCAGATCGGCTACCACCCCACCCTCGTTACCGCCAACGGTGCGGCCGGGCTGGCTGAGCATGCCCCCTTCGACCGGATCATCGCCACCTGCGCCGTCCCAGCCCTGCCCTGGGCCTGGATCGAGCAGACCAGCCCCGGCGGCGTCATCCTGACCGATGTCAAGACCGCACGCGGCGCGGGCAGCCTGGTGCGCCTGACCCGCTATCCCGACCACGCCGAGGGGCACTTCGACCCCACCTACGCCGCTTTCATGGACCTGCGCCACCACCCCGCCGCCCACGCCCCGGACCAGCCCAGACCCCGCAGACAACCCGACGGCCAGCCCGCCCAGCGCACTACCACACTGGACCCCCGCACCCCCTGGAACTCCCTGGTGGTCTGGTTCCTGGCCAGCTTCGACCTCGGTCCTGACATTGCCGTCGGCTACCGCCGCCCCGACCGGAACGGGAACCCCACCGTCACCTCCATCACCACAAGCGACGGATCCTGGGCGGAAATCACCCTCACCAACGACCAAGGAACCCACCAGGTCCGGGAAGGCGGCCCACGCCCCGTGTGGCAAATCATTGAGGACGCCCACGCCCAGTGGACCACACTCGGACAACCCAGCTGGGATCGCTTCGGCCTGACCGTGACCAAAGACCACCAACAAGTCTGGCTGGACACCCCCACCAGCACCCACAACTGGCCACTAGCGCCGCCCCCTGACGGCGCTGTTGCGTTGACAGATCCACCACTTCGGGCAAAAGTGGTCTGATCGACCTTACTAGTGCCAGTGCGGCGGCCCGAGCGGGTCAGTCATCCGAGCCGAACAACGGACCCCGCCACAGCGGCGGGGGATCAAGCCTTGCTTGCGGGCAAAGCGGACGTTACTGAAGGGAGTGACGCGAGGCGCCCGGTGGGCGGTGAGGAGTGAACGACGATGGCCGCGATGCGTTCTTCGGTGATCATGCAGCCAACAACGTTGTGTAATCTCAATTGTGCGTACTGCTACCTGCCCCACCGTCGTCACGTCCGCCGGATGCTGCCAGCGGTAGCCCGAGCGGTCGCGGCATCCATCGTGCCGTGGACCGAGCGTAGGGCGGTGGAGGTGTGTTGGCACGGAGGCGAACCGTTGACGGCGGGCCGCGCCTACTTGGGACAGCTGATGGACCACTTCGCGGGTGTGGACGTCGTACACGGTGTACAGACGAACGCCACACTCGTTGATGAGGCATGGGCGGACTTCCTCGCGGAACGCGGCGTCCACGTCGGGGTGAGCATCGACGGAGCGCCCGAGGACAACCAGCAACGTGCGGACTGGGCCGGGCGGTCCGCCTTCGATCGCATCGTACGCGGCATACGCTTGCTGGTGACCCGCGAAATGATCGTGTCGGTGATCGCCGTAGTATCCGACCCCACACCTGAGCGGGCACGGAGACTCTACACTTTCGTAGCCGAACTGGGCGCGACATGGCTGGGCGTCAACATTGAGGAGCGCGAAGGCAACAACAACCGGCGCACAGCACCGCCCGAGAGCCAGGTCACGGATTTCTGGGCGGCACTGATCGAGGCATGGCAAGCCGATCCCGCCGTCCAGCTCCGAGAAGCCGACCGCGCCCTGAACTACGCCAGGAGTGTCCTCAACGGCGAAAGCGAGCACCGGTCCACCCTGGTGGATCCGCTACCTACCATTTCCTGGAATGGTGAGGTCACGCTGATCTCACCGGAACTGCCGGGTTCCGCTCAGACCGCTACGGGGATTTTGCCTGCGGCAATGTGTTCCGCACCCCGCTGGACCGACTCATTCGAACGGGGATGCGGGCGGCATGGGTCCGCGAGTACCAGCGCGGCATTGCCGAGTGCCGCATAAGCTGCCCCTATTTCGCGTTCTGCGGCGGAGGACATCCCTCGAACCGCTACTTCGAGCGCGGCCGGATGGACGGCACCGAAACCGACTACTGCCGCAACAGCAAGATCGCGCTCATTGAAGGAGCTTGGGGCGCGGCAGGGAGCGGGAGAATTACTCGAATCCTACGAGCGTTGCACCGCCGACAAGTGGGACAACAGACCAGTATGGGACAACTGGAATAAAAAGCCTGAAAAACCTTTCGACAACCGGCCCACCTGGGATAATTGGGACAAGCGATGAGTCATCGCTAATCACGGACTATCAGACCAGCCTCGGTCGCCAACCGAGGGGCCGTCGCGACCGCTTGCTCAGTGGTGATCAACGCGCCCCGCAAACTGAGCAGGCCTCGCGCACCGACCAGCCGGGACATCCGCAGATCGCACCCCTTCGCACTAGCGGCCTCAAATTCCGTGTCGGTGAAGTCGCAATCCGGAAACACCACTCCCGACAGGCGCCCACTGATTACCGTCTCCCGGAACGAGCACCCGACGAATGCCGCGATCCCCTTGACCTTCTCGATGTGGATCGCGGCGAAGTCTATCCGGCAACCCTCCACGTACAGGTCACTCGCCTGCTCGATCGAGAACCGAAGGCCAATCGCCCGGCACCGCAGCATTTCGACTCGACGGGCGGTCACTCGCTGTATCGACGCATTCGACAGATCCACGTCTTCAAATGCCGTGTCGGCCAGCGTCACCGGGCCAAGACGGGACCCGGACAGATCAACGCGGCGCACCACGGAATGCGTCACGGACCCCTCACCCGTCACCCCCGCTTGCTCGCCCGAGTCAACGAGCGAGTACTCAAGGTCAAATTCGCCCTTGAAACCGGCAGGCTCCATGCTCAAGTCGTCACGGTCTATCGAAGGACGCTGGATCGACCGACCCTCAGCCAGCTCGCGGACCTCCACCCCCCGACACTAACGGCCACCGTCACCGCAGGCACTCAGCGGGTGCGGCTTCCTCGACGCGGTCCCGGAGCCATTGGGGGCCGTGGCGGTGCGGTGGTCGTCGGCGGTGAGCCGCGCCAAGGTGCCGCCGCGTGGCCCGCGACACTCAGGGTAGTGGGCGGGCACATACGGGTGGCGCCAGGTCCGCTCGAGGTACCCATGGGCCCCACCATCGCGGCAGCCGACGGATCCGGGAGAAGGATTAATCTCTTTTATACGGTCACAAGCCCTCGCGCGCGTTCTAAGAAGTCCCGTACCGCGGGGACTTTGGCGTGGGGTTTCAGCTGATGGCAGAGGTCGCCGAGACCGAGTCCGGTGGCTGAATCCAGGCTCTCGGCCAAGTCGAGTGAGTCCATCCCCAGCCCGGCGGCGACGGGCAGGTCACGCTGCTTTCCCGGTAGGGCGTGAGCACTGGCGAGATGAGTCACGTAGAACTGCCGGTCGCGGACGAAAGACTCGCCGAACTGGGCGATGCCTTCGGTGAACCCACGGTCCGCGCCAGCGTTTCCTGGCTGTGGCCGACAATCTCCCGGCGCTCCGCGAAAGCGCGGCGCTTAGCAGTCACAGGTCCCGTCTCCCCCGGTAGCGGATCGATCCAGCGCGTGCCCGGCACACTAACTCAGCAGTGTGACCACCGTGCCCAGCCAGTCCGACGTCCCCGGCCCTGGGCCACACCCAACACAAGGACACCACACAGACAGGCACCCGGCTCACCGGCCAGCGACCGCGGTGGCCCGGCAGCGCCGTGGCGGCATCGCGTCCTGCACGTCGACGACGGTCGCAGGAACTGGCCGGTGTCGATGGCGGCGATCACGGTGTTGCCCAGCGTGGTGATGACTTGTTCGACTAAGCCGTCAACACGTACATTATGCACATGACTGCCGCTCATCCGCACACGCCTGCAGAACAAGTCGAGGTCACCGTGACCGACGCCCGGGCCAGACTTCCTGAACTCATCGATACCGAGGTCCGCGACGGCGGAGTGGTGTACCTGACTCGCTATGGCCGACGAGTCGGTGCTGTGGTGCCAGCCGAGGTTGCCGAACAGTTCGAGCAGTGGGAGGACGCCTACTGGTCACAGCGAGCGGCCGAGGTGCTGCGGCGTCACGAGCCCACCGTGCCCTGGGAACAGGCCGTCGCCGAGCTCGAGGCTGGCGATGCCGGTACCGGTGCCCGTGACCGATGAGCGCCGGTACCGGATTGAGATCACCCGCGATGCCCTGCGCGCTCTGGCCAAGCTGGACAAGCCGATTCGCCGACGCGTGCAAGCCGCCATTGACCGGCTCGGCGAACAGCCCCGGCCGCCCGGTGTGATCGCGCTGCAGGGCCTTCGCGGCGCATATCGCCTTCGGGTGGGGCACTACCGGGTGGTCTACACGGTCGAGGACCGCCAGCTCGTCATCCTGGTGGTTGATCTGGGCCACCGACGTGGGATCTACCACGATCTTTGACGCCCCACTGTTGTGCCACGCCCGCTCCTGGGGTTCCCGAACTCAACAGCAGAGCTGGTCGAGCCGGCTTGTGGGGTGAAGGGCCGTTGGTTATCGGGTGCGTGCCAGGCGCTGGGCGGTGAAGGCTTCGATGGTGCCGGCCAGTTCGATGGCGTCCCGGCCGGGGTCCTGGAGGGCGCTCAGGGTGGTACGTGTCCGTTCCAGCGCGGTCACGATGCCGTGGGTGCGCTGGGCTGGGGGGAGTTCCAGCACCGGGGTGAGGGCTTCGGTCGCGCCGTCGACCTCGCCGTGGGAGACCCGGGCGATGGCCAGGGCGATGCGGGTGTTGGCTTCGTGGCCGAAGGAGCGGTCCTGGGCCGGTGCCGCGGCGTAGGCGTCGAGGGCGTCCAGGGCGAGGCGTTCGGCGCCGGTTGCCTCCGGCTGGCCGCCCCAGGAGAGTGCTTCGGCGGCGAAGTAGAGCTGGCGGGGCCGGGTGAAGGTGCAGGTTCCGCCGAGGCTGTCCAGTTCGTCGGGCTGCACCTGGTCCCGCAGGTCGGTGGCCCGGGCCAGGGCGGTGTGGGCCTCCTCCAGCCGGTTGAGTGCGGCCAGCGCGCGGGCCTCGCCACTGGCCATCCACACCACAGAGGTGCCCCGGGTGCGGGCGGCGACCTCGGCGCCGAGCTGAGCGTAGCGCAGCGAGTCCTCCAGCCGCCCTGCCATGTAGGTGAAGGATGCCTGCAGGCCACGGATCCAGGCCCGCAGCCCGTCGTGCCCGGCGTTGTCCGCGCAGGCGTACCCCGTGCGGGTCTGGGTCAGTGCGTCGTGGGAGGCGCCCATGTCGTGTGACGCCTTGGCCATCAGCCCGCAGGCGATCCCGGCGACCAGGTACAGGTCCCGGGTCTGCTCCGGGCGCTGGCGCCCTTCCAGCAGCCCGAACGCGCGCTCCTGGGTGCCCGCCAGATCACCCAGGAGCGTGGGCAACGGCTGCTGGTTGTAGGCAACGACCAGTCGGCGCACATCATCAAGGAGCTGGTCGAGTGTTTCGGCTCCGACGTTGGTGGCTTCGATCCGGGTGAGGAAGTCCCGGGCCCGGTTGGCGCTCATGACGATCACCTGTCCTTCCCAGTCCGTTCGCGCGCTGCCCCGCTGCGGGACCACCGCATCGTGCAGCCGGGACGGCCGCAGCGCCTCGATGCCATAAGGCGGGCCGAACAGCCGGGCCACCGGCTCGCCGAACATCGTCTCCAGTGTGCCCTGTGCCGCCGGGTAGGGCAG
>JBOHFG010000175.1:0-43783 GCA_050699575.1 Pseudonocardiaceae bacterium | reverse complement strand
CCGCCCACCCCCATGCACCCTGGGAAAGCGGCACCAACGGGCTCCTGCGTGAGTATTTCCCCACGGGCACCGAGATCACCGACGACCCAACCTATCTTGACCGCGTAGCCGCCGAACTCAACAACCGCCACGCCGTATCCTCGGCTACCGAACCCCAACAGAAGCCTTCGCCGACCTCCTCGCAAGATCAATTGCTTCCACCGGCTGACACCAAGCCGGAGAGGAAGCCTGATGCAGATCATCCGAAGCAGCATCGACACCCAGAAGGGCCCCGACGACCCGGCATGCTTGCACCCTGCGAACTTCAACACTATGTGACAACCTCACCTGGCCCCGCGCGAACGGTCTACGAGACGCGTGCCTCGCTGAGGTCGAGTTCGCGGATCCTGGTGAGCAGGGCTGACCAGTTGGCGGGGCCGACGGCGAGTACGGGACCTGTGGGGTCCTTGGAGTCGCGGACCCCGACCAGGGTGCTGGTGAACGCCAGCTCGACACAGTCACCGTTGCCGTGGCTGTGGGAACTGGTACGCCACCCGGTGAACGCCACCTCGACGCAGTCGCCGTTGCCACCGCTGTGGGAACTCGTGCGCCACACCGCGTGGCGGAACTCGGAACGGGACACGGTGCGCCTCCTTGCGGGCCAGGCTGGCTAGAGCTGGCCGGCGAGCCCCGCGAGGAAGGGTACCGACTTCTCCGGCGGCAGTGCCGCGGCCGCCAGCCAGTCGAACAGCATTCTATACCCGCAGACGTCCTCGTCATCGCCCAGATGCAGGTCACTGGTGACGGTCTCCAGCACCACGATGTCCGGGTCCTCGGGGTCGGCGAAGCGGTACAGCGAGAACGAGTTGTGCGGCACGTAGAACTCGCCGATCCGGGCGTCCAGTGGCAGCACCCGCAGGGTCACGGCCGGTCGCGCGGACAGCTCCACCAGCCGGGCGAGCTGGGCGGCCATCACTTCGGGGGGAGCGGCGCTGCGGTGCAGCGCGGCCTCGTCGATGATCGCCTGGTAGCGCGGCGGGTCCTCGGTGGTGAGCACCGCCTGGCGGGCTTGGCGGGCGGCCACCTCGGCCTCGACGTCCAGGCTGCCGTAGATCGGCAACTCGGAGAGCACCCGGGTCCGGGTGTAGGCAGGGGTCTGCAGCAGGCCCGGGATGACCGACTGCTGGTACTGGCGGAGCTCGACCACTCCGGCTTCCAGCTCGGCGTAGCCGCGCTGGCGGTGCCCCAGGTCGGCGAAAGAGCGCCACCAGCCGCGGGTGTTCGCGGCGTCGCGGCCGATCGCGATCAGCTTCTCCCGGTCCGCGCCGGTCACCCCGTAGAGATCCAGCAGGTCGAAGATGTCCGAGAGGTCCGGGCGGGAGCGGCCGTTCTCGATCCGGCTCAGCTTCGATGCCGAGGCCCAGCCTACCCGCTCGATCACCTGCTCGCCGGTCAGCCTGGCCCGGTCCCGCAGCGTGCGCAGCTCCGCACCGAGCCGCCGTCGCCGCACCATCGGACTTCCGGTTGCCACCGCCCCACCTCCTGATGTTCCGCTGAGTCGCCACCTGATGCCAGGTGGTCCTGGCGCGAAGCTACCCTAGCGCACAAGGTATTTGGAATTCGTGGAAGTTCTACGTATGGTTGGTGCATGGACGCTCAGCACACGCTCGACTCCCCGCCCCGGCTCTACGCGCTGCACCGGGAGGAGGACGAGGACAGGCCCGCCGAGGTGCTCGCCTGGGGCCTGGCGTTCCCCAACGACGCCGACGTGGTCTGGCTGACCGGCCCGTCATCCACCGTTGGCCCTGTCGGTCGATGATGAGATCGGCCTACCGTTGCCGAGTCGACCGCAGCGGGGGAGGAGTGCAGGTGACCAACACGATCGAGGTGGCGGACCAAGGCAGCGCGCTGGCTTACACGTTCGAGGACCTGATGCGCTACCACGGCCCAGGTTCCCCAGGCGGAGTCGCCCACGCCGTGAAGGTGCTGGAACGGGTGTTGCCGCTGCTGGAGCCGGGTGGCCTGGTGGAGCGACGGGAGATCGAGGTGGAGACGGCCTTTGCTGGCCCGGGTGCTCGCGATGCGTTCGAGATGGTTACCCGTGCGGTGACCGGGGCCCGGTATGTCGTCGACGATGCCCTGGCGCGTCCCGAACGGGGCCCGACGCGCGAGCGTTTCGTGTTCCGGCTCGGTTACCGAGGGCGCCGCGTGACGGTGGTTCTTCGGGAGGGATACGTCACGGAGGAGTTCATCGCGCTGGCGCGCACGGAGAACCGGACCGAGGAGCAGGAGAGCCGCTTGACCGTGCTGAAACGCGAGCTGGCTGAGCTGTTGTTGGCCACTCCCGCGGCCGAGGTGTACGAAGTGGAGGGCCAGTCTAAGTAGCACATTTATGCTACTTTGGGTCGTATGGAGTCAGTGGGAATCCTGAGCTACGCCAATATGCCTCCCGGTACGTGGAAATGGCGAAGGCCGGCCAGCGGGTTGCGGTGACCGAACGCGGGAAGACTGGTCGCGTACCTGGTGCCGGCCGAGGACGCCGGGACGTTGCTGGATCGCCTCGCCGCATCGGGGGACTACCTGCCGTCGGCGGCTGAGATCGGTGATCTGCTCCCACCGCCGACGATCCCGCAGGGGCGGCGACCGCTCAGTGAGGTCGTCGCCGAGCTGCGGGATGCGGAGCGCTCCGCTTCCTGGACGCGATCCATCTGGCTACCGCACTGCTGCTGCGCGACGACCTCGACGTGATCGTCATCTACGACACGCGGCTGGTAACCGGTGCCGAGGCACACCACCTGCCTGTTGACTCACCCGGTAGTGCCGCCCACGACTAGCGCCTACATGGCTGGCCAGCCCGATTGGGTGGCCTCGAAGCGAGTGCTGACCGCACTGAACCCGAGACGGGTGTACCAGTGGCAAGGCCAGTCGTCTGCCGCTGCGGCGAGGAAGATGACGTCGCATCCGGCCGCCCGCGCCCGGGTGAGCGCGTCGAGTACCAGCGCCCGCGCCAGGCCGGCCCGCCGGTGGGCCGGGTCGGTCAGTACAGCCTCGATTGCCGCGGTGGCGCCGTCGAGGCGTAGCTGCGTCGAGGCGATCGGCTCGCCTGCGCCGTTCAGCACCGCGAGGTTGCCGACCCGAACCACCGCATCGGCCAGGAGATCGCGGTCGACGAGCTGGCGCACGGTGTCCTCGTTGAGGTCAGGCAGGGCGCGCCGCCAGGATCGGGCCCACAGCCGGCTGACGATCTCGTGGGCGACCGGGATCACATTAAGGGATCCGCTCGGCACAGCAGCGCCGTCGTGCACCATCAGCCGCAACTCCTGCACGTCCCACCCTCGGTCGGTGAGCGCGGCTGCCGTAGTGGGGTCATCGAGCATCACTCGCCGGTGGGTGAGGGTGGCGCCGCCGAGTACTCGCTCGGCCTCAGCCGCCACGGTGGCCGCGTCGCTGGGCTCGTCGATCCACAGCGTGTTGTGCTCGTAGGACGCGGGGAATCTCGGGTCCAGCACCGCGACGCCGCCGTGCACCGGAACCACGGCGGCGGCCCGGCGCGCCGCCAGCGACCGATCGAACAGGCGCACCCGTGCCGTGACGTCCTCCGGTGCGGGCAGACCAACCGGATCGGCAAAGCGCCCGTCCTTGCCCGGCTGGTAAGGCACGACCGCCACCACGGCGCTGGTCGGCACCGGGCCGTAGTGGTGCGGGAAGCGCAGGCCCGCGGGGGCGTCAGGCGCGGCTTCGAAGTACAGCTCAGCGGGCAGTCTCGCCGGGTCGATGACCAGTGCAACGAGGTCGGTGCGCCCAGCGAACAGGATGTTGGCCGGCAACTGCACCTGGTCGGATGTTGACAGGTGCACGAATCCCTCGCTGAGCAGCGACGGCGGTGCGACACTGCCGGCGGCCAGCGCCATCCGCCACGTCGCCGGAGCGCACAGGTGCAACAGCAGGCCCGAGTCCATGCGCGGCATCCTGCCTCACCGGCGAGGAGACCCCACCTCCAGCGGCTCCCAGTCCCAGGTGCTGAGAAATCTCGTCGCCGCCGCTCGCCCGTTGTTAAACAATTGGTCGCGGGTGGCGCCGTCAAGCGTGAAATCGGTGGCCGAGATTCCGCTGGTTTCAACGAAAACGGTACGATCCTGAACTGACCGCTGAGTGACATTGGCATTGTCGTGAGCGGTGCTCATGGTGATGAGCAGGCGCTTCAGCATGTCAATGGGATTGCTCACCGCGTTCCATTCAGCGGCCTGGTCCTGCCTGGTGAACAGCTTGATGCCGAGGGTGGGCCAGCGGCTGGCTTGGGCATCAGTGCGGTCGAAGATGGTGATGGGGTAGTGGGACGGGAACCCGCCGTCGGTGAGGGTGAGCGTCTCATTGCCCAGTGCGGGGCCGCAGACAAGGCGTTGGGCCTGGAAAAAGAAAGGGATGGAGGCTGATGCGGTGACCGCGTCGGCGACGGGGAGATCGTCAGGGTCGAGGTCGCACAGAAGTTTGTAGTCCCAGGGCAAGCGCAGTATCCGGCCGCGCGAGATATCTCTGACGATCACGACGAGCTTGTACCGCTGTTCGGGAATGAGGTTGGTGTCCGCGCCGTCGTCGGTGTATTTCAGGTCACCCCAGGTCCGCACGTGGCAGGCCGCGAGCTGGTTGGCGATCCAGCGGTGCATGAAGTTGGTTTTGTAGAAACCGCCGTGCAGCAGCAGTTCCACGCTCTTGCCGGGCCACCCCAGGCGAGGCAGCAAACCGTCCTCGAACCGGGTGTAGTTCAGGCCGCGCATGACGTCCTCCATCTGCCGCGGTGGCATGCCCGCGGCGATGAATGACGCGACGATGGCGCCCGCGGACGTACCCGCTACCCGCTGGACGTGGGGGTAGCGGGTTTCGCGCAGCTTGTTGACCGCCCCGACCAGACTGATCCCTTTCACCCCGCCGCCCTGGAGCACAAGATCGACCTTGCCGGTATGATCTGCCAGGGAGGGGCTGGACATGGAGGTCCTCCTCGTCGTGGACCGTCGTGGGTGCCGCATCTATAACAGAGTTGGTCGTCCGACTGTTTGATACACGACTCCCTGTAGCGTGGGTCTCCAGCACAGCGACGGAGGGGGATCGGCGTGCACCGGCTCAGCGGTCTGGATGCGGCATTTCTTACGTCCGAGCCGATGCAGATCATCGCCCTCGGGCTGCTCCGAGCCGGCGCCGGAGGTCCCCTCACCCGGGAGGATCTACACCGGCACCTCGCCGCCCGTCTCGACCAGCTCCCGGCATTCCGGCGGCGGGTTGTGCCCGTCCCCTTCGGCCTGGCCCCTCCCGTGTTCGTCGAGGACCCCCGCTTCGAGCTCGGAGATCACCTCTGCCATGCGGTTCTCCCGGAGCCGGGCGGACCGGCGGAGCTCGATGCCGCCTGTGGCCAACTCGTTTCCCAAGGCCTGGACCGCGGGCGTCCGCTGTGGCGGATCACCCTGGTCGACGGCCTCGCCGACGGACGGCAGGCGATGGTGCTGGAGGTTCACCACGCCCTGATGGACGGGTTCGCCACCGGCGCCACCCTGGCGCGGATCTTTGGGAGCGAGGAGCCGGCGGTGCCGCTGCGCTGGCAGCCGGGCCGGATGCCAGCGCGGATGCGGTTGGTCACGGGAGCTCTGCTCCATGACGCCCGGGCACTGGCCCGGCTGCCGGAGCTGGTCGGTCGCACGAGGCGCGGGACGGTGGCGGTGTGCCAGCGGCAGCAGACAGCGGCGGTGAGCGTACCGAAGGCCGGTGCCGATGCGCCCTTGTCGCTCATCAACCAAGGATTCACGCCAAAACGCCGCTTTGCCCGGGTCTCGCTGCCCCTGGAGAACGTGTTAGCGGTGAAGGACGTTGCCGGTGTCACGGTCAACGATGTCGCTTTGGCCGTGGTCAGCGGCGCTCTCCGGGGCTATCTTCACGCGCGCGGAGCGCTACCTGACCGGCCGCTGCTGGCGTGTGTCCCCGTCGGCATGGAGGAACCGGGGACCACCCCGCGGGCCGTGGGTAACCGTTTCTCTGTCCTGACCACCTCACTTGCCACGGACCTCGCCGATCCCTGGGAGCGCCTGCAGCGGATCAGCGCGGTCACCGCGGAGGCGAAGGCGTGCCTTGATCTTGCGGGCTGGGAGCTGTTGGCGGACACTGCCGAGTACTTCCCGCCGATGCTCATGGAATTTATCGCGCGCCGTGATGAGGCGGCGAGGCGCCGTCCCGGCACGCGACGGGCCACACTCGACACCAATGTCGTGGTCTCCAACCTCCGGGGACCCTCGGTCGCCTGGCAGCTCGGATCCGCTGTCGTGGAGGAGATGTACCTGGCGCCGCCCGGCAGCGGGGTCGGCATGAACTTCCTGCTCTGGGACTACGCGGGCCGCCTGATGTTCGGCATCCTGTCGTTCACTGACTCGGTTGAGGACCCTGGGGAGCTAGCTGTGCGGTTGTCCAGTTCTCTCGACGAGCTCGTCGCGGACGCCGAAAGCCGCTGCGTCCCGACGTTTACCTCAGTTTCTCCAGGTGGTCGGCCGCGGTGACGGCACCGCCTGCGGTGGCGAACGAGGTCTGTACGCGGCGCGCCGCGGCCCGGTAGGACGGGTCGTCGAGCACGGTCGTGATGGCGTCGTGCAGCTGGCGGGCGCTGACCCGCCCAAAGGGCACCCGGATTCCGGCACCGGCCTCGACGACCTGCCCCGCGACCGCCGGCTGGTCGTCGCGGATCGGGGCCACCACGAGCGGAATCCCGTGCGCAAGGCTTTCGCACACCGTGTTGTGGCCGGCGTGGCTGACCACTGCGTGCAGGTGGGGGAGCAGGCCGAGCTGGGGGACGGACTCGCAGACCAGCACATGATCGGGTAGTGAGTCGACCAGACCGGGCGGTGCGACGAGTATCACCTGCAGACGCTCGGCCAGCGACGTCACCGCCTGCACCGCGGTGGCGAAAAACCGCTCGCCGACCCCCGGGTTGAGCGTGCCCAGCGACACCAAGACGTGCTGACGGTCCGGGTCGAGCCATCCCCACGGGAACTCCGGCGCGCCGGGCCGGACACCGATTGAGGGACCGACGAAGACGTAGTGGCCGGGGAAGTCGTAGCCCGATCCGACCAGTGCCGACGTCGTGAACGCCAGCACAAGATGGTCGGAGAACCGCAGGTCGACCGGGTCTGATACGGCAAAGCCGCGCTGAAAATCGGCCAGGAGTTGCCGGGTCCACGCACCGAGTTTGGGCACGGTGGCGAACGGGTCGGTCAGCTCTGCGGAGGTGGTGGCCGAGGTCGCCCACGGCAGCCCGCGTTGGCGGGCAACCAGCGCGCCGGCCAGCGCGTGCTGGTCGACTACCAGGACATCGGGGTCGAACTCGTCCACCGCCGCCGCGACGCCGGGCACCATGGCGGCTGCCAGTGGGATCAGGAAATCTGCCCACAGGAACTGGAAAGCGGCTGCCCCTCGCAGGCTGAGTGAGCGGCGGTGGAATTGGGCCAGGATCGGGTTGACGAGGTCCGCCTCGAGCGGGATCAGCGTGGCCCCGGGTGGCAGCAGTGGGCTGACGGTCTCGGCGTGCCCGACCCACCCGACTTGGTGACCGCGGGTGGCCAGCTCCTGGCCGAGAGCCACGGTGGGCAGGATGTGCCCGACCAGCGGCGGCACCACGAACAGGAACCGGCTCACTGCGTCACCATGGTGTGGGCCGTGAACCATTCCAGGACGATGGCCCGCAACAGCCGAGTCGCTTTCGGCAGCACCGAATGGTCGACGTCCGGCAGGACAGTGAGCGCGCACTGGGGAAGGAGGTCGTTGAGTACGTGTGCATGGTGGAGAATGTCGGACTGCTTCCCATATACAGCGCGGACTGGGCAAGTGAGCGTTCGCAGCTGCTGTTCCGTCAGGGGTTCCGTAATCAGTAAGTCGTTCACGAAGGTGGTGTGGTGGACCAGGTCTTTCCACAGTGCGGCTATCCCGGAGTGCTTACGGCTCTGGGTCATCTTCCCGCTCGCCTCAACCTCGGCGAGTTCCGCCGCGTTTTTCCTGATCGTGGCGGCCCACTGCTCGGCCCACTGCGTGAGGGGGACCCGCGCCTCGACCAGCACCATGCTGGCCACCTGTTCGGGATACTTGGCCGCGAAGCTGAGTGCGACCGTACCGCCGTAGCTGTTGCCGACCAGGTGCACCGGACCGTCGACGTCAAGAGCGTCGAGCAGCCCGGCGAGGTCGGCGACCGAGTCACTGATTCGGTAGCCGGTACGTGGGCGCTCGGAGAGCCCATGGCCGCGCTGGTCGTACAGGATCACGTCGGCACCGGTGTGGGCCACCGGATTGGCCAGCGTGCAGTAAAAGCTGGACAGGTTGTCGACGAACAGCCCATGGATGAACACGATCGGATGCATTGGACCGGTCCGGCGTCCCGCATGCTGCGGAGCCAACCGCTGGACGTGGAACCGGGCGCCGTTCGCGGTGATCTCAGCCATCGACCGCACCCGCGAACGTCATGCAGCTCGCAATATAGGTGACGACGTCGCCGACCGTCAGCCCGATGATTTCCTCAAGTTCCTTGTCCGCGAGGAAGACCACAAAATCAACCCGGTCGCCGTAGTGTTCGGTGAGCTTGGTGGTCAGCCTCACGAACTCGAGGCTCTCCAATTCGAGGTCCGCGTCGAACAAGGTGTCCATGCCGATGTGGAGACCGAGGGCGTACTCCGCGCCGATAATCTCAGTCAATATAGCGCGAACCTCGGTCAGGATCTGGTCAACTCTCATGAGACGTTCCTTCCTGCGGCAGGGTCCATGCCACCGCGTACGGTTCGGGTTCGGTGCCCACCCCGGTCTGCACCCAGCGGCTGGGCGTTTCGTTGCCGGCCGTGATCAGCAGCCGGTCTCCGTCGACCTGCTGGACCGCAAACCGGTGCGGGCGCCCGCCCAGCCCCGTGCCCGCGGCCTTGGCAACGGCCTCCTTGGTGGTCCAGAACCGGGTCACCCAGCTCGGCCGCTCCGCAACCGATGAGCACACGCCGTCGAGCAGGCGGCGTTCGGTGTCAGTGAGGATCGCCGCCACGGTGGATTCGTCGCGGTCCGCGATCTGCTCGATGTCGATGCCCACACCGCGTGGGTACCGGCCGGGCCGGCCAACCAGCGCCACGGCCAGCGATCCGGTATGCGCCAGCGACACCTCCAGCGGGTCGGTGAAGGGGCCCGTCACCCACGGCCGTCCCGACGCGTCGTTGCCGACGGTGATCTGCACCGGATGGACCGGACCGGCGCCGGCGTCCCACAGCCATTGCCGGACCGCGTCCTTGACCGCAATCCGGCCCAGCAGCCATTGCCGGGCCGCCCGCGGGTTGCGCCGGGAGTACTCGGCGCGCTCGGCGGCGCCCAGGTACTGGCGCATGATCAACTCCCGTGAGCCCGGATGCAGCCAGCGGTCTCGGACCAGGAAAACCCCGCCCGGCCGGCGCTCGGCGGTCAGATGTCGTCCGGGATGGAGAATGAACGGCAGGGTCACGTCATCGGTGCCGAACCGCTGGCTGGTCCACCGGTCGATGCGGACCCACAGCCGCCCGCCAGCCCGCAGTTCTAGGTCGGCGACCACCTCGGTGTCGGTGACCGAGCCGATCCGGACCACGCAGCAGACCTGATCGTCAGGGCGGGGTGCCGGACCATACCAGCGCACCTGCTCGACTGCGGTCGGATAGGCGAGCCGGTCCGCGGACATCTGGTTCATGATCCAGAAACCGAGGAGCTGACCGGCGTTGTCGAGCAGCGCGCCGGGCGTGGACGAGGCCGCGAACACCCCCCGGATGCCGTCGTCGCCGATCGGGCCCAGCTCGGAAACTCCCTGGAAGCGGGGGCCGTGGAACATCCATTGGTCCTCGTACAGCGCCGACGCGGTGACCTCACACGGGCGTTCACCGCGCAGCGGTCGGTCGGGCCCGTGCGGCGGCACGGGGTAGCGATCGGCGAGCAAGGCCGTGCCGCGCGCGTAGCCGTCGATCACTACCGCGACGTTGCCGTCGGCGTCCAGCGTGGCATCGATCGCCACGGTGACCGGTGGGGCGACCGCGAGAAAACGCAGTGCCCGGACGTCCCGGACACCGACCACGGTACGGCCCGGGACAAGGTCGCGCGCCGCCTCCACCATCAGTTCCAGCATCGTGGTTAGCGGTACGACCGGATAACGGTCCGTCGCCTCGGGCCAGCCTGCCGGCTGCCGGATCAGGCAGTGGTCGGCCAGGTACGGCATCGTGTCCAGGGACAACACCCGGGTGGTCAGCGCATGAGTCCGCGGAGCCGACCGGGTGGGCGCTGTGTCCCCACAGTCAACGGTGTCACTGCAGTCAACGGCGGTCCAACAGTGGACGACGTCGCGGGCCGCAGCCGTCGCTTCCCGCAGCACCGCGTCGAACTCGGCGAGCACCGGATGTCTCGCGCTGCTCGGCTGCACCGGTGAGCTGGTCGACAACCGGTCGAGCAGGGGCGCCCAGCCCTCCACCCACAGCGCGGCGACGACCCGCCGGAGCTGGTCGAGACCGGACCGTTTGGCCGTGTTGGCGGTCATCGCGAGATGCGCTGAGCCCTCCAGCGCATCGGCTACGAACCCGGGCAGGCTCCCGGTACCCACCTGGACAAAGGCTCGCACCCCCGTCTCGTACAGCCGCCGGACCAAGGGCCCGAAGCGGACCGGTTCGAGCAGGTGGCGGGCAGCGAGATCGCGGATGCCTGCGGGATCGTCGGGGTAGGGCCCGACGGTGGTGGCCGACCAGACCGGGATGGTCGGCGAGCGGACCGGCAAAACGGCGAAGGCGTCCAGGATCCGGTCCAGATACGGGGCGAGCATGGGCGAGTGGAACCCCGACCGAAACGGCAGGACCTGGCCGGTGACGCCGCGCGCCCACAGCTGGTCCAGGACGGCGGCCACGACCGCCTCCTCGCCGCAGATGATCGACTGATGCGGGCAGTTGTCGTGCGACACCACAATGCCGTCGAGCCCGTCGATCACGCGGGCGGCCTGTTCGGCCCCGCAGCCGAGCGCGGCGAACACCAGACCAGGGACGCTCAGCCCGTCCAGGTCGAAGGAGGCGCCGAGCTCCTCGACCGCCTCGGTGGGATGGATACCGGCGGCGATCATCGCGTTCCACTCGCCGACGCTGTGCCCGGCCACCAGGTCAGGTATCACGCCGAGCCCGCGTAGTGCCCTGTCGAGTAACCGGCCGACGGCGAGCACGCCGAGCCCGTGCCGGCCGAGCACGGCGATGTCGCCGAGCTCCGGCCGGGCCAGCCTGAAATGGTCGGCGACGTCGTCCACCCGGGGGGTGAACGTCTGTTCCAGACCAGGGAACAAGAACGCCAGCCGGCCGGGCGCATGCGGTGAGTGCAGCGGCGTGCCGGTGAACCAGACGTCGTTGCGCCCCCGCCAGGGCGCGCCCTGCGTGACGACCTCGCGGGCCAGGGTCAGCCGGCGTGCGGTGGGGGCGACGATCGCCAACCGGCACGGCCCGCCCTGTGGCGGCAAGCACCCGTCGTCGTGGCCGAGCAGGTCAGCGTCCGGCGCCTGCAGCTGCCGCTCCAGCTCGTCCACACTGGCACCGGCCACCAGCAGGACCCGCTCAGCCATCGTGTCCTACCTCGAACGCTCCCGGATCGGCGCACAGGTACACCGCCTGGGGATTAGTGCCGCCGGCTAGCTCAGCGAGCAAGCAGGCGACGCCGTCGTCCGGCTCGATCAGCCCGACGCCGCGGCGGGTGTACTCGCGGGTCAGCTCGGCGGAGACCATCCCGCTCCCGTCGTTGGGTGCGGCCCATGGTCCCCAGTCGATTGCGACCACTCGGCCGTTGGTGCGGGGTGCCCAGATGCGGGCCAGGGTGTCTAGTGCGTCGTTGGCGGCGGCGTAGTCGACCTGTCCCCGGTTGCCGAACACCCCCGACACACTGCCGAACAACACCAGGAAGCCTAAATCCGCTCGGGCCGCCTCGGCCAGCGCCTGCGCCCCGTCGACCTTGGTCGCCCATACCCGGGCGAAGTCCTCGGGTGTCTTGTCGACCAGTAGCCGGTCGGCCAGCACCCCGGCTCCGTGCACGATCCCGTCGAGCCGGCCATGGCGGCGATACACGTCAGCCACCAGAGCACCGACCGCCGCCCGGTCCCGGACGTCGACCGCGGAGTAGCGCACCGAGGCGGTGATTCCATTCAGCTCGGCGAGTGTTGCCCGGATCTCCCGCTCGGCGAGGATCTGGCCAGCCGCCGCCTCGATCTGGGCCGGCGTGCGGTTCCCGGCCTGGGCCAACACCCGCCGCAACGCGACCCGGTCCACCGCCCCCGCGGTCACCGGGTCCTCATCACCGACCGGCGGCGGAGTCCTGCCGACCAGCTCCAGGTGGCCGGCTCCGGCCCGGGCCAGGCCGATCGCGACCCGGGCGGTGATGCCGCGGGCACCGCCGGTGAGCAGGACCACCGCGTCCGGCCCGAGCTTGGGGTGGCCGGCTCCGCCCGAGTCCAGCGGTGCGGCGGTGAGTTGGAGCGTGACGCGCTCGCCGGCGGTGTAGCCCACCGCGGTGGGGGACTGCGGGGTGAGCAGTTCGCTGAGCAGGTACCCCGCGAGGTGGACCGACTCCTCCTTGGGGTCCACATCAATGACCCGGACCAGGCGATCTGGGTACTCGCGGGCGATGGTGCGGACCAGGCCGGGTAAGCCGATTCCGGCTACCCCGTTGGGGTGGTGCGCCCGAGCGAACCTGCCGCCCGAGCCGGTGACTACCAGCAGCTGGCTGGTTCCGCTGAGCACTGCGTCTTGGAGCGTGGCGAAGCCGTCCGGTAGTACCGCGGCTCGACCTCGGTCTAGTGCGGTGAGGTAGATGAGGGTATCCGTTACCCCGGTGGGCTGGTCGGGGTTGAGCAGCCGTACTTCGGCGCCGCGCCGCTCTAGTAGCACGGACAGCTCCAGTGCGATGCCCACGCCGTCTCCGACGATGGCGACCCGGCGCCCGTGCAGCGGCACGTCGGGTGGTCCGGCCAGTGGTGGTAACGCGGTGGCTTCGACGAGGTAGCGGCGCGCTCGCTGGACTGGGGTGGCCTGCGGCGGTGGGCCGGTCCGGTTGGTGATCCAGTCGACGATGCCGCGCAGGGTCCGCAGCCGAGTCAGCTCGTCTATCACCGACTCAGCCAGCGGCGCGCCGCTGCGAGCCAGCGCGAGCCGGTCGGTGAGCAGACCGATCAGCTCGGTCCGTTTGATCGAGTCGATGCTCAGGTCCGCCTCCAGATCGAGGTCGGCATCGAGCATGTCCACCGGATAGCCGGTTCGTTCGCTGACCAGGGACCGCACGGTGGCCAGCACCGATTCGGAGGTCAGCGCGGCCCGCTCGATCAGCTCGGCCGGACGGGGTTCGGGTAGCTGGTCCGCGGCGGTGGTGAGCACTGCTGCGGGCTGTACCGCGGCGGGTGGTAACCCCGTACCCAGGTAGCCGAGCATGACCTCGCGTTGGGTGGCGACCAGCTCACGGGTGTTGCGCAAGAACTCCAGTACGGTGGCGTCCCGTCCCTCCGCGGCACCGGCCTGGGGCGCCGGGAGCTGTTGGGCTGGCCGTAGTCCACCGGGGAGGTGGCGCCCGTCGGTGGTCTTGACGAGGTGGCCGTTGACCACCCAGCCGGGACGGTGGGGAAGTACTGACCCAGTTACTGGTTGGGTGTCCCGGCCGTGGAACAGCCTGGCCGGATCGACCGGTACCCCGGCGACGGCCAGCTCGGCGAGTGCGAGCAGCAACCGGCGTAGACCGGGCTCGCCCGGTCCCTCGGTGGCGACCGCGACGTGTGGCCGGTCGGCCAGGATCATGCTGACCAGCTGGGTGAGCACCCGGCCCGGGCCGGCCTCTACGAAGATCCGCACCCCGGCGGCGTACATCGCCTCGACCTGCTCGACGAACCGGACGGGCTGCGCGACGTGCGCGGCCAGCGTGGCCCGGATCGCGGCGGGTTCAGCCGGGTACGGCGCGGCGTCGGTGTTCGACCACACCGGCAGCCGGGGTGAGCTGACGGTCCGGCGGTCCAGCTCCGCGGCGAGGATCGGCGTCGCGTCGGCCACCACCGGACTGTGGAACGCGCACGCCACCGGGATGCGCGCCCCGGTCAGACCCGCCTCGGTGAGTCGGCTCAGCGCGGCTTCCACGGCTGGGGTGGATCCGGAGATTACGGACTGGCCGGGTGCGTTGTGGTTGGCTACTACGACCGGTTCGTCCCCGAGCACGGCCTGGACCTGTTCGAAAGGGGCGCTGATGGCGGCCATTGTGCCGGGATCGGCCCCGGCGGCCGCGAGGATGGCGTGCCCGCGGGCCTCGCTGAGCTCCAGCAGCTCAGCGGGGTCGACCGCGCCGGCCGCGGTCAGCGCGACCAGCTCGCCGTAGCTGTGCCCCCCGAGATGGTCGGGGTGCACGCCCAGTGAGGTGAGCAGCTCGTGCATGGCCAACCCGGCAATCCCCAGCGCCGGCTGGGCGACTCGGGTGTCGGTCAACGCCGCCCGGTGCTGTGCCGAGTCCTGCTTGCTGAACGCGGCTGGTGGGAACATCGCGCCTGCCCACCGGTCACCGAGCTCCAGGAACCGATGCAGCTGCGGGAACGCCACGAACAGCTCAGCCAGCATGCCGGGGCGTTGGCTTCCCTGCCCGGGGAACAGGAAGGCAACCTGACTCGCTGCTGCGGGCTCGGACGCGACGAAGACGCCCTCCGACTCTGCCGACATCCGGGCCTGCGCCAGCTTGGTGGCGAGGTCGTCCAGGTCGTCGGCCACGATCGCGGCCCACACCGGACCACGGCAGGAGTCGCACACGGTCCGCGCGAGATCTCGCAGCCGCCAGGGTCGGCCGGCGCCGTCATTGGCGGCGAGCAGGTCGGTGAGCCGGTCCAGCTCCGCGATCGCTGCCGCTCGATCCGCCCCGGTGAACAGGAACAGCTCGGCCGGCCAGGCGTCCAGCCCGTGCCTGGGTTCGGGTGCCCCGGCATAGGAGGTGAGCACGACGTGGAAGTTCGTGCCACCGAACCCGAACGCGCTCACCCCGGCGACTCGGCGGGTCGAGGAGGCCCAGGGCCGTGGGGCGATGTCGAAGGAGAACGGGCTGGTCGTGCGGTCCCAGTACGGGTTCGGCTCCCGCAGCTGACCGGTCGGCGGGCGCACCCCAGTGTGCACCGCGCACGCCGCCTTGATCAACCCGGCGATCCCCGCGGCGCACTTGGTGTGTCCGATCTGGGACTTCACCGAACCCAGCGTGCAGCTGCCGGGCGGGGTGCCGGCCGCGGTGAACAGTTCGGTCAACACCGCCAGCTCGGTGCGGTCCCCGACGACAGTGCCGGTACCGTGTGCCTCGACCAATCCGACCTCGGCCGGTGAGATCCCGGCCATCTGGTAGGCGCGCTCCAGCGCTCGACGTTGCCCTTCCGGTCGCGGCGCGGTCAGTCCCAGTGAGCGGCCGTCGCTGGCTGAGCCGATGCCTTTGATTACTGCGTAGATCCGGTCGCCGTCGCGTTCGGCGTCGGCTAGGCGTTTGAGTACCACGCATGCCACGCCCTCGCCCAGCGCGATGCCGTCGGCGGAGGCGTCGAACGGGCGGCACCGACCGGTCTGTGACAGTGCCTGTACTGAGGCGAACATCAGGTAGTCGTGGATGCTGTTGTGGAGGTCGGCGCCGCCGGCCAGCACCATGGTGCTGGTGCCGGCCTGCAGCTCTTTGCAGGCCAGGTCGAGGGCGGCCAGCGCGGAGGCGCAGGCGGCGTCCACGGTGTAGTTCGCACCGCCGAGGTCCAACCGGTTGGCGATCCGGCCGGCGATGACGTTGGCCAGCACCCCGGGGAAGGAGTCCTCGGTGAGTTTCGGGAGTTGTTCGTCCAGCTCGGGCGGTAGTGCCCCGTGGTAGGCGGGGTAGAGCGAACGGAACCCGTACGCGCTGGCCAGGTCGGCGCCCGCCTCGGCGCCGAAGATCACGGAGGTGTGCTCCCGGTCGAAGGCCCGTTGTGCGTACCCGGCGTCGCGCAGGGCGCGGGCGGCGACTTCCAGGGCCAGCAGCTGGACTGGTTCGATGCTGGCCAGCGCGGCCGGTGGGATGCCGTAGGCCAGGGCGTCGAACGGGATGTCGGGCAGGAAACCGCCCCACTTCGCCGGCTGGGGGTACACGGCCGGGTCCCACCGGTCGGGGGGTACCTCGGTGACCGCGTCCACCCCGGCCAGCACGTTGGCCCAGTAGCTGGCCAGGTCCTGCGCACCCGGGAACACCCCGGCCATGCCCACGATCGCCACATCCAGCGGCGGTGTCTGGGTTTCCTGCTCCGGGCCGATGCCCAGCTCGGCCGCCCTGCTGGTGAGGAATCCGGCCGCGCCCTCGGTCACCTGGGTGTGCAACGCCTCGACCGTCGTGGTTGCTGAGCGCAGCGTGGCCACCTCGCCGAGCATCACCATGCCGTCCTGCTGTTGGACCTGCTCGTCTACCGCGACCAGCACATCGCCGTCGCGGCGCAGTCCCTTGCTGGCGATCCGCAGCCGACCCAGGTTGAGCTGTTCCAGCTTGGCCCACATCTGCTCGCGTGGCACTCCGGTGGCGGTGAGCCGGGCGCGGGTCTCGGTGAACGTGCGCAGGTACGGCGAGTCCGCGCAGCGGGTGGCGTGGCCGGGTGCGGTTTCCAGCAGCACGGTGCGCTCGCAGGCCAGCGCGGCGTGCTGGAACCCGGGCTGGATGGCTCCAGCACGCACCGCCTCCTCGGTGAACAGGTACGCGGTGCCCATCAACACCCCGATTTGGGCACCCCGCGCGACCAGGGGAGCGGCCAGTGTGGTGACCATGGCCGCGGAGCGTTCGTCGTGGATGCCTCCGGCGAACAGCACCTGCAGCTGGCCAGCACACCCATGGGTGTCGTCATAGCTGAGCAGCCGCTGCAACTGGATCTCCCACAGCGCGAAGCTGGCCCGCGGCCCGACGTGCCCGCCACACTCCCGGCCCTCGAACACAAACCGCCGGGCACCCTCGTCCAGGAACCGGTCCAGCAAACCGGGGGAGGGCACGTGCAGGAACGTCTCGATCCCGGCGGCATCCAGCGGTACCGCTTGCGCCGGTCGGCCCCCGGCGATCAGCGCGTACGGGGGGCGCACCTGGTGCACCGCGGCCAGCTGAGCCTCACGGAGATCGGGGGGAACGAACCCGAGGATGCCCACCCCCCACGGCCGCCCCGCCAACTGGGCGGCGGTCTGCTCCAGCAGCACCCGGGCCTGCTCACCACTACTCAGCGACAACGCCAAAAACGGCAACCCCTTCGCGGCCGCCACTGCGGCAGCGAACCCGGCCTGGTCACTGACCCTGGTCATCGGTCCCTGCACCACCAGCGGTCGGGTGGCCTGTGTCTGGGCGGTGCGGATCTGCGCGATGATCGCAGTGCGGACCGCTGTCACCACGCCACCCGCCGTCACATACCGCTGTGCCAGGGGTGCGGCCAGGGCACCGTCCTGACCGATCGGCAACACACTCAAATCCCGGGCGCCGAGTCGGGTCGCAACCGTGTCGGGGTCCACAGTGGGCAGGCCTGGGCGGGTGTAGAGGCGGTGACCGCCGACGACCGCGGTCTCGCTGCCGTCCATCACCCGGATCGCGGCAGCCACCTCGGCCGGCAGGCCGGCCTCAGCCACCAGCGCCAACTGCGCGTCCAGCACCACCCCGGCCGCGCCACCGGCCACCGCAGCGGCAGCCGTGTGCAGCCCGATCCCGCCGGCGGCCCACACCGGGATGCGGATCTGTGGGTCAGCCAGCAACTGCTGCAGCAGCACAAAGGTGGTGGTGCTGCCGACCTGGCCACCGGCCTCGGCGCCCTTAGCAATCAACCCATACGCCCCGGCCCGGACCGCCGCGCGCGCCTCCACCACCGTCGTCACCTCGACAAGTGCACGCCGCCCCGGCGCAGACGGCCACCACGAACCGGGCCCGTGCACGACCACGCGGACCTGTTCCGGCAGGTCGGCCGGCGACAGCGGGCACCCGGCCGGCACCCGGACCCCGAAGTCACCGGACCACCACCGGCACACGTCCGCCAGGGCGGCCCGCGCCGAAGCGGCCTCCCGACCCAGGTCAAGGACACCCACCGCACCCGCCCGCGCGAGCGCCACCGCGAGAAGGGCGTTGGGCTCCTCGAATGGGGTGACCCCCACAACCAGCTCATGCTCTGGCAGCCTGCTCATCCTCGGCTCTGTCCTCCCCGTACGCGGGCTAGCCCGGTAGTCCGCACTAGGCCGTGACCTGGCCCGTGCGTGTCGTCACTGTGCAGGCTGGGGGTGACCCGGGCGATCCCCCTCGGTGATCACCCGGGTCCACCATCCGCCGCACGGCGGTGCCACTAAGAGATGTGCGACGGTTAAAAAGTCCGGCCGATGTCGTGGGTTCCGCTAGGGCACAGCTCCGTACGGCATCGCCAACGGTGAGTTGGTGATCAGTGGAGTTGCCACCACAACTGCATCGAGCACGGCTAGGCCCCCCTTGCCTTATCGCACCCTGCCACGGACCCTCAATCAGGGCTACGGACTCAGCAATAGTAACACTAGGTGATAGCCAGGGCGCAAGAGTGCCAAATCTAACCCAGATGGCTTCTAATACTGACGAGAATGGCCTATTGGTACTTACGCAGAGCAGTAGCACTACGTAGGTGTTCGGTAGGGCCGCGCGCCCGTTGACCGCGGGTTGTCGGTTGGTGTACACCCGGAGTGGACGGTGGGGGGCTGAGTGCCGTGCGCTGGTTGCGGAAGTCCGGGTTGGCGGCAGTTTCGGTGATCGTGCTGGGTACCGCGGGGTGTGCTGCCGCCCCCACACCGTCGGGCATGGGTTCTTGCGCAGTGACGAAAACGGCCAATGTGGCGGTACCGATGCGCGATGGCATCACGCTGCGCGCCGACGTGTACCGGCCAGCCAGCGACCAGGCCGTTCCGGTGATCCTGATGCGCACGCAGTACGGCAAGGAGGCCGCGCAGGTCCAGCCGTCGCGCTACCAGCCTCCGGACTGGTTTGCCGCGCACTGTTACCTGGTGGTCGTCCAGGACATTCGGGGGCAGTTCGCCTCCGGCGGCACCTTCTCGGAGTTCACCGACGACCGCAACGACGGCTACGACAGCGTCGAGTGGGCGGCAGCACTGCCCGGTTCGTCAGGTAAGGTCGGTATGTATGGATCGTCCTACGTCGGTGCGACCCAATGGCTGGCCGCCGAAGCTGCCCCGCCGCACCTGACCACCATTGTGCCGGCCAACACCGCGTCGGACTACTACGATGGCTGGACCTACGAGAACGGCGCGTTCCGGTTGAACTTCATCGAGCCGTGGGCGATGGAGACGATCGTCTCGTCCGCGGCCAAGAACCGCAGGGACACCCAGGTTACTCAGCAACTCACCCAGGATTCCCGGGATATCGCCAGCTGGTTGCGGCACACTCCGTATCGCAGTTTTCCACCGTTTCACCCCGGTGACGGCGCGGTGGCGCCATACTTCTATGACTGGATCGCGCACCGCACCGACGGGCCGTACTGGCAGCAGTGGGCGCCAGAGCGGCACCACGCCGCGATTGGCATTCCGGTGCTGCACATTGAGGGCTGGTACGACGCGTTTCTCGCCGGTGGGGTGCACAACTTCACCGGCATGGTCAGCTCCGGTGGTTCCGCGTTCGCGCGCACCAACCAGCGGATCGTGATCGGCCCCTGGGACCACGTCAGCTGGGGCCGGCCCGACAGCCCCGCAGCGCCCATGCTCAGACAGATCGGGCCGGTCGGCAACAGTCCGGTCAACGAGCTGATGCTGGCGTGGTGGGATCATTTTCTCAAAGGTATCGACAACGGCGTGAGCAACGGCCCGACGGTCAACTATTTCGAGCTGGGCGCCAACGTCTGGAGAACCGCGGCCGGCTGGCCGCTGCCCGGCACCCAGTGGACGAGATACTCGTTGTCCAGCGACGGGCATGCCTCCTCAGCGATGGGTGACGGCCAGTTGGTCACCAGCCCACCGGCTGCCGGGCAGCAGCCCGATACCTACGACTACGACCCGCGCAACCCCGTGCCCAGCATCGGCGGTCACTCCTGCTGCGGGGCGCTGCACGGCTCCCAGGGACCCTATGACCAGCAGTCCGTTGAGCAGCGACCGGACGTATTGGTGTACACGACCCCGCCGCTGGCCACCGACATCGAGGTGACCGGGCCGGTCAGCGTGACGCTGTACGCCAGTTCGTCAGCACCCGACACCGACTGGACCGCCAAACTGGTCGACGTGCACCCCGACGGCACCGCGGTCAATCTAAACAATGGGATCCAGCGGGCCAGCTTCCGGGAGTCGAGCACCGCGCCGACGCCGATCGAGCCAGGCAAGGTCTACCAGTACACGATCACGGTGTGGCCGACGAGCAACCTTTTCCTGGCCGGTCACCGGATCCGCTTGGAGATCTCCTCCAGCGATTTCCCGCAGTTTGACCCGAATCCCAATACCGGGTCGTGGCTGGGAGAGAGCACCGCGACGCAGGTGGCCCACCAGACCGTCCTGCACGACGCCGAACACCCCTCAGCGCTGATCCTTCCCGTCATCCCGGCGTCGGCTTCGAGCAAGGCCAGCACCACGTTCCCGCTGAAAGCCAGCCCGTAGCCAGGTGCCGATCTCGGCTATCAGCCGGTGACGGTGATACCGGCGATGCTCTTCAGCTCGCCCATGAGTGCGGCGGACATGTTCACCGTGTAGTTATCCACGGTCAGCGCCATATCCCCGTCCGGATGCCCCATGAGAATGTGCACCGGGGTGCCGCCCTTGTGGGCCATGAGCGTGCTGCGCAGCTCCAGCACAGCCTCACGGTTGAGCTTCACGGCGTCGACGCGAAGCACCAATGGTGGTGCCGTGCCGGGGTTAAACTCGGCGTCAGTGATATCTAAAGGAATCACCTCTAACCCGAAGACCGACATCTTATCTTCACGCCAGTTCACCCGGCCCTTGATCGCCACCGCGGTGTCGGCTACAAGCGCCTCGTACAGCACGCTGTAGGACTTGGCGAAGAACAGCACCTCAATCGAGGCGTCCAAGTCTTCCAGCGTCACGATCGCCCACGGCTCGCCCTGCTTGTTCACCCGCCGGTCAACTGTCGAGATCATGCCGGACACCACGATCTCGCCGTCCTTGGGTGCCTCGTCCAGCACCGCGGCGATCGGCTTGGGCGCGTGCTTGCGCAGGATGCGTTCCGCGCCGTCCAGCGGGTGCGCCGAGACATAGAGGCCGAGCATGTCGCGCTCGTGCACGAGAAGTTGCTTCCGTGGCCACTCCTCTGGCCGCAGCTTCAGGTGGGCCAAGGGTGATGACTCGGCTGGAGCAGGAGTATCGCCATATCCACCGAACAGGTCGTACTGCCCCATCGCCTCCTGCCGTTTCAGCCCGGTCACGGCGTCCACGGCTTCCTCATGTACCTGGACGAGGGACAGCCGCGTGTGACCGAAGGAGTCGAACGCGCCGGCCTTGATCAAAGACTCGATCGTTCGTTTGTTGCAGCAGACGAGCTCGACTTTCTGCAGGAAGTCAGCGAAGGACGTGTAGCGCCCCTTCTTCTCGCGAGTCGCGATAATTGACTGCACGACATTGGCGCCCACGTTGCGGATCGCGCCCAGGCCGAACCGGATGTCACTGCCCGCCGCGGCGAAGTACAGGCCGGAGTCGTTGACATCGGGAGGCAGCACCTTGATCCCCATCCGGCGACACTCCGCCAGGTAGATCGCGGACTTGTCCTTGTTGTCGCCGATCGAGGTGAGTTGGGCGGCCATGAACTCGGCCGGGTAGTTCGCCTTCAGGTACGCCGTCCAGTACGAGATCATCCCGTAGCCAGCGGTATGTGATTTGTTGAACGCGTACCCAGCAAACGGGAGCATCACGTCCCACAGGGTTTGCGTGGCCTCCCCGGAGAAACCGTTGTCCATCATTCCCTTGCGGAAACGCTCGAACTCTTTCTCGATGATCTCCTTCTTCTTTTTTCCCATCGCCCGGCGCAGTAGGTCCGCGCTACCGAGGCTGTAGCCGGCGAGACGTTGGGCGATGGCCATGACCTGCTCTTGGTAGACCAACAAATGGTAGGTCTCGCCGAGGATTGGCTCGAGCGCGTCTTTTAGCTCCGGGTAAATCGGTTTGATCGTCTGACGGCCGTTGGAGCGCTCGGCGTAGTCGATGTGGGCGTTGGCGGCCATCGGGCCAGGCCGGTACAAGGCAAGCACGGCGGCGATGTCAGCGAACCGTTTCGGCTGCATCCGGCGGAGCAGGTCACGCATGGCGGCACCGTCAAGCTGGAATACGCCGAGCGTGTCACCTCGCGACAGCAGCTCGTAAGCCAGCTTGTCGTCCAGGGTCAGGGTGGCCAGGTCGATGTCCACCCCATGGATGGCGCGCACGGCCTTGATGGCGTCGTCGATGACGGTCAACGTGCGCAGGCCGAGCATATCCATCTTAAGTAGCCCGATGTCTTCACACGAGGGGAAATCCCACCCGGTGATGATCGAGCCGTCGTCGCGCTTCCACAGCGGGATGACGTCGAGCAGCGGCTGAGCTGACAGGATCACCGCGCACGCGTGCACCCCGGCGTTGCGAACCAGCCCTTCCAGACCACGAGCGGTCTCCATGATCTTGGCGACCTGAGGGTCGGACTCGACTAAGGCGCGAACCTCGGTGGCCTCGGTATAACGCTCGTGCTGCGGATCGAAGATTCCGGACAGCGGGATGTCCTTGGCGGCCACCGCTGGCGGCAGAGCCTTGGAGATGCGGTCGGCGATGGAGAACCCAGGCTGGCCGTGCAGCACGCGGGCCGCGTCCTTGAGCGCGGCCTTCGTCTTGATCGTGCCGAAGGTGATGACCTGGGCGACGTTCTCCGCACCCCACTTGTCCACCGTGTACTGCAGGACCTCGCCCCGGCGACGGTCGTCGAAGTCGAGGTCGATATCCGGTGGGCTAACCCGCTCGGGGTTGAGAAACCGCTCGAAGATCAGTGAGTGCTCGATGGGATCCACGTCGGTGATGTGCAGGATGTAGGACACCAGTGAACCGGTAGCCGAACCACGGCCGGGACCGACCGCGATTTTCTGCGACTTGGCCCAGCGTACGAGGTCACCGACCACCAGGAAGTAGCCAGGGAATCCCGTCTGGGAGATCACGCCGAGCTCGAGCTCGATGCGCTCGCGATACTCCAGGGTAAGCCCGTTCGGGAAACGCGACGGGGTATATTTTTCTACGTCGCGGCGCAGAAGCAGGTGTTCGGTTTCCCCTTCCTGCAAAGGAAAACGGGGCATCCGGTTGACCTCGGCATAGACCTCGTCGTAGGACTCGATCCGTTCGGCGATCAGCAGGGTGGTGTCCGCCGCACCAGGGACCTCGGCGTCCCAGTAGGTGCGCATCTCGTCGGCGGACTTGAGGTAGTAGCCGTCGCCGTCGAACTTGAACCGGGTGGGGTCGTCCAGCGTCTTGCCCGCCTGCACGCACAGCAGCGCCGCGTGCGCTTCGGCTTGGTCCTGGGTGACGTAGTGGCTGTCGTTGGTGGCCAGCGGCTTGAGATCAAGTGCTCGGCCGATCTCCAGCAGGCCTTCGCGCACCGAACGTTCGATGGGCAGCCCGTGGTCCATCAGCTCCAAAAAGAAGTTCTCCGCGCCGAAGATGTCTCGGTAGTCCGAGGCCGCTTGCAGAGCCTCAGTGCGCTGACCGAGCCGCAGCCGGGTCTGGACCTCGCCCGAGGGGCACCCGGTGGTGGCGATGATTCCCTGGGCGTACTCGGAGATCAGGTCCCGGTCCATCCTGGGCTTGCGATAGTAACCCTCGAACGAGGCTCGGCTGGACAGTGTGAAGAGGTTGCGCAGTCCGGTGGCGTTGGCGGCGAGCATGGTCATGTGCGTGTAGGCGCCACTACCGGAGACGTCACCACCCTCACCGAACTCATCCGAGCCGCGCTGGTCGGCCTGACCCCAGAAGATCGGCTTCTTGTGGTAGCGGCTGGCTGGTGCCAGGTACGCCTCAATGCCGATGATCGGTTTGACGCCGCTCCTCTTCGATGCCCGGTAGAACTCGGCTGATCCGTACATGTTGCCGTGGTCGGTCATGGCCACCGCTGGCATGCCCAGCCGCTGTGCCTCGGCGAACAGCGAGTTGACCTTGGCTGCACCGTCGAGCATCGAGTACTCGGTGTGCACGTGCAGGTGAACGAACGAATCGGGCACACCTTCAGGGACGTCCGGCGGGGGGCCTGGTTCCAACGTAGGGTAGCCGCGCTGCCTTGGAGAGTGGCAAGCAGTCGCGCAGGGTTGCTGCGGAGTCGCGGAGAGTGAGGCACCACTTCACGGGCCCTAACCCCCAAGGCCAGTTTCGCGGCGATCGAGGACACGGCGTGCGTGGCGGCGACCGAGCTGGATGATCTGACCTGCCGCCAGCGAGCGGTCACCGGATGGCTGGGACGCTCGGCTGGACGTGCTGCAGCTCGCGGTCCTTGGTCTCGACGAGGGCTCGGGTGCACACCAGGCTGAGCAGTGAGAGCCCGCATAGCAGCACGCCGATCGCGACACTGCCGAAGGCCGCCGCCAGCGGCACGGCCACCAGCGGTGGAATCGCTCCGCCCATGATCCCGGCAAGGTTGTAGCTCGCACCGGCGCCGGTGTAGCGGTATCGGGTAGGGAACGTCTCAGGCAGGAACGCGCCGACTGGGCCGTAACCGAGGCCCTGGAGCCCCACGGTGACGATCATGCCAACGGCGAAGGCCACCGGGGAGTGCGTGTCGAGCAGCGGGAACAACAGCAGTGACCACACCGCCGCGCCGCCGCAGATCACCATGATCACTGTGCGCCGGCCGAACCGGTCCGAGGCGATAGCTGACACAATGACGCCCAGTGCCATCGCTGCCCCGGCGGCGATCCCGAGAGACAGCACCAGCGTGCGGCTCAGCGCAGCGCCAGTGGGGCTGGTGCCGTAGCTGGTGAGATAGGTCGTGCCGGTGTAGAACAGGGCGAACATCATCGTGACGGCCCCAGCCGCGAGCAGGATCTCCCGTGGCGCCCGGGTGAATGCCTCCCCCAGGGGGGTGTGTGTCGCTGGCTGCTGCCGCTGGGCAGCCCGGAACACCGGCGTCTCTTCGATCCGCAACCGGACGTACAGGCCCACTGCCACCAGCAGGATGCTGATCAGGAACGGGATCCGCCAGCTGAAGTCGAGGAATGCCTGGTCAGTGTTCCCGAGGGTGAGACCGGTGATCACGAAGGTCGCGCTGGACAGCGCCAGCCCGATCGGCGCGCCGAGCTGCGGGAACATCGCATACCGGCCCCGCCGGCCTGGCGGTGCATATTCCGCGGTGAGCAGCGTTGCGCCGGCCCATTCCCCACCCACCGCGAGACCCTGCGCGAACCGCAGCATGACGAGCAAGATGGGGGCCGCGACCCCGATCGTGGCCGCACCCGGCAGTAGCCCGATCAACACGGTCGAGACGCCCATCAGCAGCAGCGTCGAGATGAGAGTTCGTTTGCGGCCCATCCGGTCGCCGTAGTGCCCGAAGGCCACCGCCCCCACCGGCCGGGCGATGAACGCCATCGCGAAGGTGGCGAACGAGGCCACCGTGCCGGCGGTCGAGCCCAGTGCGGGGAAGAAGACCTTGGGGAACACCAGTGCTGCGGCCGTGCCGTAGATGAAGAAATCGTAGAACTCGATGGTGGTCCCCACACAGCTTGCGATGGCCACCCGACGCATCCCGGCGCTGGCCGCCATCGCCTCGTCCGTGCTCGTCATCTCATTTCCCCCAGATTGTGCGCACCGCGGTCAACGACGTATCAGCTCTCCGGGTAGCGAACTCCTGTCAGTAGTGTCTACAGCGTTCACCGGGGAGGAGAGTCGCCAATGACTACCAGATACCTCGAACGTTCGCGGATTGTCGCGCCACCGGGCTGGAGCCGTTGGCTGGTCCCACCGGCTGCTCTGTCGATCCATCTGACGATCGGCCAAGCCTACGCCTGGAGCGTGTTCAAGAAGCCGCTGGAAGCCTCGCTGGGCATCTCCGGAGTCGCCAGCGCGCTTCCCTTCACCCTGGGCATCGTGATGCTGGGTGCCTCCGCGGCGCTGTTCGGCACCAAGGTCGACGCCCACGGCCCGCGCTGGGCCATGGTCATCTCGATGTGCTGCTTCTGCAGTGGGTTCCTCATCTCCGCCCTGGGGGTGTCGATCGGGCAGTACTGGCTGGTGGTCCTCGGGTACGGCGTCGTTGGTGGGATCGGCCTGGGTATCGGTTACATCTCCCCGGTATCCACGCTGATCGCCTGGTTCCCCGACCGGCCCGGTTTGGCCACCGGTATCGCGATCATGGGTTTCGGTGGCGGGGCGCTGATCGCGTCGCCGTGGTCGAGCTCGATGCTGATCGCGTTCGGCGGGACCGGAGCGCATCCCGACCCGAGCGGCATCGCCACGGCGTTCCTCATTCACGGCGTCGTCTACGCGGTGTTCATGTCGGTGGGGTGGCTGCTCATCCGGGTCCCGGCTGAGGACTGGAAGCCCGACGGGTGGGAACCCGCGGCGCAGCCGGTGAGCAGGCTGATCAGCGTAGGCAACGTCTCGGCGCGCCACGCGATCCGGACTTCGCAGTTCTGGCTGCTGTGGGTGGTGCTGTGTTTCAACGTGACGGCAGGCATCGGCATCCTGGAGCGCGCGGCGCCGATCTACGCCGACTTCTTCCCCGGCGGGGCCGGGCTCACCGCCGCGGCGGCGGGCTTCGTCGCGATCCTGTCGCTGGCCAATATGCTCGGCCGGGTCGTCTGGTCCTCCACCTCGGACGTGCTCGGCCGCAAGGCCATCTACCGGATGTACCTGGGTGCCGGCGCGCTGCTCTACCTGGTTGTGACGCTCACCACAAACGCCAACAAGGTGATGTTCCTGCTGTGCTGCATGCTCATCCTGTCGTTCTATGGCGCCGGATTCGCCACCGTGCCCGCATACTTGCGTGACCTATTCGGCACCTACCAGGTCGGCGCGATCCACGGCCGGCTGCTCACCGCATGGTCCACTGCGGGCGTGCTCGGCCCGGTGATCGTCAACGCGATCGCCGACAATCGGATTGCTGCCGGGGTGACCGGCCCGGGCCGCTACACCCCGTCGTTCTCAATCATGATCGGACTGCTGGTCATCGGGTTCATCTGCAATGAGCTCATCCGCCCGGTCAACCCGAGATTCCACGAGCCGGCGTCCGAGCGGGTTGTGGGGGAGGTGACGGCGGCATGAGCACGCAAGCGACCGGATCCACTTCGGCTGGACGCGTGATGCTCACCACGCTGGCCTGGGCGTGGGTGGTCGCGCCTTTCCTATACGGCCTCTACCAGCTACTGATCAAGATTCCAGCTCTGTTCGGCAGCTGATCCGAGAGTGACCATACGCAGGGTGAGCTGGGGCTGCCGTGCGAATCATAGGGGCCTGCCGATGGATGTGGTGATGATCTTAATTCCGGGGTGACACAGTGTATCAAACAGTCAGGAGACCAACTCTAATGTAGTGCAAGGCCTGAACCACACTCGGATGGCGACATAGTTCGGATGGCGATATAGTCATGAACACCACAATCAACGCTCCGGTTGAAGCGGCAGCGGCGGCACTGGCCACTGCGGCTGCCTTGCCGATGACCGTCACTGGCGAGGAGACCCTGGCACTGGTCCGGGACCTGGCGCAGATCGCCCACCACCTCGGTGAGCTCACCGCAGCCGCCCGGGACCGCTGGGCGGCTTGGGGCACCGTCACACCACACCTGCAACATGCCGAAGCGCTCGCCGCCGACACCACACGATGCCTTAGCCACGCAGCCGGCACCTACGCCTTCAACACCAGCCGGTCCGACACCTACTAGCGTCCGGCGCGTCTCGACCGGTACCGCATTGGACGGTGACCTGAGCACGTACAGTCGAGGCAAAATTCAGCACGTCCTCCTCTACTGGTAAGCTTAAGGTGAGATTGTATGCGGGAATCCCGCATCTGGTTTTCTTTCCTGAGGAAGATGGCTGGTGGGCGCTATGCAGTCAACCAAGTTGGTTGTGATTGTCGGGACTAACGCTTCCGGGAAGAGCTCTCTTGCTGTAGAGCTAGCCGGGCTATTCGGCGGCGAAGTGGTATCTGCCGACTCGCGACAAGTTTATCGAGGATTGGAGATCGGAGCCGGGAGATTGACTCCTTCCGAGATGCGCGATGTCCCGCATCATCTGATAGGCGTGACGGAACTCGATTTAACGTTCTCGCTTGCAGACTATCAGTGCTTGGCATACGCAGCAATAGATGACATCTGCAACCGAGGACACCTGCCATTTTTAGTGGGCGGAACCGGCTTGTATATAAGGTCCATAACGGAGGGTTATAATCTTATTAACGTTCCGCCGGATCAAGCGCTGCGTGATCAGCTTGAGCAAAAATGTTGCAGTGAACTCTGGGTGCAGCTTGAGTCTGTTGATCCTGCGGCCGCCAAAATTATCAACCCAAGGAACAAGAGGCGACTCATCCGGGCGCTGGAGCTACACGGGAGTGGAAGAAAGTACTCGCAACAGCGTGAGTGCACGCCGCGGTATTCCACCCTTCAGCTCGGCCTTACGTGGCCGCCAGAAATTCTGCGAGAACGTATTCATACTCGACTCCTCAGGCGAATGGCAGAAGGTATGGTCGAAGAGGTTGAGAAGTTGTTGATGTCCGGTGTCGCGCGAGAAAAACTCGATTCCCTGGGGCTTGAGTACCGACATTTGGTACGCTACATAGATGGCACCTATAAAACCGAAGGTGAATTTATTGAGAAGTTGTCGACTCGCATCTATCAGTTTTCTCGTAAGCAAATAATCTGGTTCCGACGGGACGCCGATGTCAAGTGGCTGCATTCTGGGGGTGACTATCATGCTGAGGCTGTTGAGCTTATCGGCGATTATCTAGCCGCTAAGGCTTGACGGTAGGTATGACGCCAGTGCATCACTTTGGAGACCACGCCGCCAGCCTGCTGGGTCGGAGCGACTTCGTTGATCGCTACCTGCGCGGACCTCGTCCGTGCCGTAGGCCGGTAGCTGCCGACCGATCGTTTGCGTGAGCACCAGACCACTAAGGGTGAAGTCCACCCGTTTGGGCGCGCTGTGTTTACCTCCTGTTAAGCTGGAAGTAGGATTTTGGTCAGGTGCTGGTCCATCGAGCCGGGGACGTCAGCGAAGATACACACGGACACCAGTGTGTCGTCGTCGGCCGGAAGGCTGATGGGAAGCTCACCCACGTCTGGAGTGATCTGCGGGCGCGCCTAGACTGTCGTTACATCGCCTACGTGCCCCGCTGTGAGTGTGGCTGGACGGGGCCGCCCTTCACCAGTACGCCCGGTGGTTACGCCGCCTGCGAGCAGCTTTGGCGGGACAAGCACCTTGCGTCGTTCCAGCCACCCGCGCGGCACACCGACCGGAACCTGGCCCGTCGAGTTCCGTAATCTGCTCAGATATCACCGAGATGTACCATACGTCGCATGATACGGCACCACTGTGGCTGGCCGGGCGGATCACTCAGGAGGGCCTGCTGCTCTTCGATGACGACCCGCAGGCTCGGGTGCGGTGGCAGGCAGATACCCGGCTGCGCTACTTAGACGAAATCCCGGCGATTCGTGAGCGTTACCGGCAGCGGCGGATCGAGTTGGCGCAGGGAGCGCCTGGTGGTTGACCGGGAGCGGCTCGACCGGCTGCTTGACCGCGTCGCCTCCTACCTAAAGGTGCTGGAGGGCTATCGCGCCGCCCAGGGCAGTCGGCTTTCGCAACGTGCTGGTCCACGAATACACCGATGTTGAGGACGGGCGAGTCCGCGACAATCTCCAGCGCCTCGCCGATCTGAAGGCGTTCGTGTCGCAGGTGGCTGCCTGGTCCGGCGACTGAAGATCCCGCGTTCTGGAGACAGTTTGCGGTAAATCAAGCTCGGATTAGTGCAGTGTGTCTCCAGAACGCGGTTCCGGATGCGGGGTTACGATTAGGTGCATGGGGTACGGGGTGACGGCCGGTGTGGTGCTGGTGGGCGGTCGCTCGTCACGGATGGGCGCTCCGAAGGCCGCGCTGGAGTGGCACGGCTCCACTCTGCTGCGTCGCACCCTGGGTGTAGTGGCCCGCTCGGTTGATGGGCCGCTGCTGGTGGTCCGCGCTGCTGACCAGCCACTACCCAAGATGCCCCAGCGGGTGGACGTTGTCGAGGATCCCGCGGAGGGCCTGGGGCCGTTGCAGGGCATCGCCACTGGCCTGGCCGCGTTGGCCGGCCGGGCACGGGCCGCGTTCGTCTGCTCCACCGACCTGCCGTTCCTGCACCCTGCATTCGTCCGTCGGGTGTTGACGGCGCTCACCGACGACCTCGACGTGGTGCTCCCGGTCGCACGCGGCTACCCGCAGCCGCTCACCGCCGCCTACCGGGTTACACTCGCGCCGCTGGTCGCTGAGCTGGTGGCAGCCGGCGAACTGCGCCCGGCTTTCCTGCTCCGCAACGCCCGCTGCCGCACGTTCAGGCTGGGCTGCGCCGCGCTGCTCGCCGACCCAGTGCTGGCTGCTGCTGACCCAGTACTGGACTCAGTGGTCAACGTCAATTCCCCGGACGACTACCGCGCCGCGCGGTGCCGCCCTGCGCCACGGGTCATCGTGCAGTGCTCCGGCGCGCTGGCCGGTGATGCCCGCCGCGGCCCGCGCGCCGTACGCGCCGCCACGCTGGCCGGAGCCGCCGCTGCGGTAGGTCTCGCATTGGACCACCACGTCATTGCCGCGCTCAATGGCGACCAGATCAGCCTCGACGGCGACGTTCCACTAGCCAGGGGGGACACCGTCGCCTTCAGCTCCTACGCAGACGCGAGCGGTGAACCTGGTGCCTGGGCCACTCGCGCCTTGGCACCAGAGGCTAGACAGCGATCGTGACCACCTGGTGTCCCTGACGCGTGACCCGCTCAATCCTCACGCCATCCCGTGGGTATCGGGCGGTCACGTTGACGTTCTGCATACCGCTCAACGTTGGGTTGAATCGGCCGCCTTGCAGCGGCTTGTCGTAGCACTCGGTGGACCTGACCCGCTTATTGGCGATCTTTACGCACCCTACCAGTTCTTTGCGGGCGCTCCGGTCGTCTTGTCGGATGGTGCGGAGTATGTCGAGCTGGTGGGCACTCCCACTGGTATTGATGGCGATATCAACCTCCTGACCCAACGGATCGCGCAGGAAATTCACGCCGCAATGAACGCGGCCATCACGATCCTGCACTAGCTACGGCGCATTCCAGATGGGGACACGCGTGCAGGAACCTACGGGGTTAGGTAGTCCTCGGCGAATATCCCGATCCTGTGGTCACCAGTCGCATCTATCCAGCCCCGGAACATTCCCGCGCTGGTGAACGGCATCGCCACGGTGCCGTCTGATCCCACAGCGATGCATCCACCGGTACCTGCCCTGGCCCCGACCTCATCCAGCGCCCGTCGGCAGGCCGCGTCCAGACTCAGACCGGCGAGCCGCACGAGCGCGTCAACCTCATGGGCGAACACGCTAAGGATGAGTGCTTCGCCATCGCCGGTCGCGGAGACCGCACAGGAGCGGTCATCGGCCCAAGTACCGGCACCGACGAGTGGGGTGTCCCCGACCCGGCCGACAAGCTGGCCGGTGACGCCTCCAGTCGAGGTCGCCGCTGCGAGGTGTCCCTCGCTGTCCAGCGCGACAGCACCCACCGTCCCACCCGTGGACCCGGCCCCGGCCCCGCCGCTGGGCAGGGTCCCGGTCAGCTGCTCCCGTCGGTGCGTGGTCACGAACCAGTCGTTCGGCACGAACGTGAGGCCTTCCCGGCGGGCGAGTGCCTGCGCTCCCGTTCCACTCATCAGCACATGCGGCGTGCGTTCCAACACCGCTCGCGCGGCGCGCACCGGATTGCGGATACCGCTCACGCAGGTCACCGCCCCGGCGCAGCGGGTCGCCCCGTCAGCCACCGCCGCGTCATGCTCCACGCTACCGGCAGCCGTGAGGACGGCACCCCGGCCCGCATTGAACTGTTCGTCGTCTTCGAGGACCAGCACGGCAGTGACCACTGCATCCAGCGCTGAACCACCGTCACGCAGCACTGTTGTACCCGCTGCCAAGCTCTGGCCAAGCCCGCGCCTGGCCGCGGCAGCCCGCTGCGCACCGAACTCCTCCGGCACGATGCGACCGGCGCCGCCGTGCACAGCCAGAACGGGGGCGGTAGCCCGCCAGACGGTGGAGGTAGACCGGTTTCGCAACACGCCTAACCCTAGCGACTTTCACTCTCCCCTGACTCGTCCCCGTATTCAGCGGGCTCAGCGGGGTTTCGGGACGCCCTAAGACCCCGCTGAATACGGAGACGATGCCCGGCACGGTGAGATGCCCTGAACCGGGGGTGAACGCCTTGCTCACTCGGGGTCATGCAGTGTGCACTGAGAGTCGCTATTCCTGCACAGAAAACTGTTGTTGCAAACGCCACTCGTATGGCCTACTTTGAAGTTGTGTGACCACAGGGAGTGAGGAGGAGCTAGCTCGGATCATCTTGGGGGTTGCCCGAGTATGACGGATTGACAGGTTGCCGGGCGTTGATACCGGGGGAGATTTGCTCAGGCGCTGAGCCGCGTCGATCATCGCGGCAGTGCACCGTGAACACGTCCCCGGCGCGCGTCTAACGATCGGATACCAGTTCGCCAGAGTGGTATCTCGACCGTGCGAGCTCGGGCGGTTGCACACGAACCTTCGCGGACTGGTCCGAGTCTTTCTGTCTGCATGACTCCTCCGTCTGCGAAAAAGGAGCGATATGAGAATCTCGGAAGTTTTCTCAATGGGTGGCGGTCGTGAAGACTACGAGTGTGGCCATGACGGTCACTACGGTCACGACTATCATGGTGGTTACTACCCGGACTACGGTCGCTGGAGCTACCACTACTACAACGGCAACTATGGTGGCTACTACTCCGGCGGTTATGGTTACTCTCGCAGTCGTGGGCTCCTCGGGATCCTGGGGTAGCTCGTCATTCGGCCGGTGGTGGCCTCGCCTCCCACTGACCGGGAGGCGAGGCCACCACCGAAGCGAGGTTCAGGGGAGCGGCGGCAGAATGACTGAGAGTGGTGGTTTATGCACGTAGGGTAGTTGTTGTTGCAATCGCAACCCGGATGGCCTACCGTCGAGCTTGCGTGACCGCGGGGAGTTGCGTGACCACGGGGAGTAAGGGGGGCCAGCTCGGACTGTGTGAAAACCACCAGTCCGGGTCTTTCTGGCTCGTATGGCTCCGCAATCGATTGGACAAGGAGCGATATGAGAGTCTCGGAAGTCTTCGCAATGGGTGGGAGCAGCCATGGCGGGGGTCACTCCTGCGGTTGCTACGGCAACGAGAGGCATGGCGAGTTCGATTATTATCCCGCGTACGGCACCAGCTACGGCTACTATAATGGCTACAACTACGGCGGCTACACCTACTACGGGCATGACCGTAGACTAGGAAAGCTGTAGTCCGTAGACGATCGGCGGTGGCCTCAACTTCCTTCACGGAGTAGGGCCACCGCCGTCGTCATGCGCCAAAGCCGACGCGGACCTAGGCTGGGGTCAGGATCTAGGCTGGGGTCAGACCGTTGCGGCCAGACCCGAGGCCTGGGACCCGAAGCCTAGAGAGTGGAGTGCCCGTGTGGGAGGTGGTGAGGTCGCTGTTGCGGCCAGCCTCGGCTGGTGGTGGCGGCGGTGGTTTGGTGGAAGCTGCTCCGGCGGCGAGTGTGCGGGAAGTCTTCCGACGATTCTGGCCTGATGCCAGGCCGTTCTGGCGGTGGTTGTGGCTGAGCCTGGTGCTGATCATCGTGTCGCCGGTGGTAGACGCCGGCGCGATCTTGTTGTTCAAGGTGCTGGTCGACCAGGTGTTGACCCCGCGGGATTTCTCGGCGTTCCTGCCGGTGGCGGCCGCGTTTGTGAGTATCACCCTGCTGGTGGGTGTGTTGGGCTTCGTCGGGGAGTATCTGGGGGCGTGGATCGGGGAAAATTTTCTCCACCGGATGCGCACCCGGGTATTCGCGCATTTGCACACCCTGTCGGTGAGTTTCTTCGATCGCCGCCGCCTGGGGGACATCCTGTCCCGGTTGACCGGTGATGTGGTTGCGATCGAAAACGTGGTGCTCTCCGGGGTTATCGGGATCATCGCCAATGTGTTGAAGATCGTCGTGTTCGCCGGGGTGCTGTTTTTCCTGGACTGGCGCCTGGCGTTGGCGTCACTGATTGCGGTCCCCGTGTTCTGGGCCGCCGCCCGGGTGTTCGCTCGCCGCATCAAGATCGCCTCTCGGGAGGTCCGCCGGCGTGCCGGCTCGATCAGCGTGGTCGCCGAGGAGAGCCTGGGCAATGTCGCCCTGATCCAGGCCTACGGTCGCGAGGCCGCTGAGATCGATCGATTCGCTGCGCAAAGCATCGGCAGTGTGCACGCCGAACTCGCCGCGACCCGGCTGGGCGCCCTGTTCTCCCCCTTGGTGGACCTGGTCCAGATCCTCGGCGTGCTCACCATTCTGGGCGTGGGCATCTGGGAGTTGAACGCCGGGCGCATCAGCTTGGGTGGGCTCCTGGCCTTTTTGGTGTTTCTGTCCCAGCTGTACCAGCCCGTGCGGGGCCTGGGTGCGCTGTCCACCTCCCTGTTCGCTGCCGCCGCGGCCGCCGAGCGGATCATCGAACTCCTCGATGAGCACCCCAGCGTGAGTGCCCCCCCGCAGCCCGTCGTGCTGGGCCGGGCCCGCGGGCGGCTCTTCGTCGAGCAGATCAGCTTCGCCTACCCGGATACCACCATCGACGTCCTCAAGCAGGTCAGCTTCACCGTGCTGCCCGGGCAGACCACCGCCATCGTCGGAGCCAGCGGGGCGGGTAAGACCACCCTGCTCAAACTGCTCCTGCGTTTTTATGACCCCACCGCCGGGCGGATTGCCCTGGACGACATTGACCTGCGCCGCCTCAACCCCGACGAGCTTCGAGCCAATATCGCCATCGTGTTGCAGGAAACTTTGCTGCTTGATGGCACCGTCGCGGAGAACATCCGTGCCGGCCGCCCCGAGGCCACGGAAGACCAACTCGTCGCCGCAGCCAAAACTGCCGACGCCCACGAATTCATCACCGCGCTGCCCCAGGGTTACGACACCCGGGTCGGGCAACGTGGGAGGCTGCTCTCCGGTGGGCAACGCCAGCGCGTCGCCATCGCCCGCGCCATGATCCGCGACGCCCCCGTCCTCTTGCTAGACGAACCCACCGCCAGTCTCGACGCCGAAGCCAGCGACCGTATTCTGGCCCCACTACGTCGTCTCATCACCGGGCGCACCACCATCATCATCTCCCACAACCTGCTCACCGTCACCGACGTCGACCAGATCGTCTATCTCGAACATGGTCGCGTCACCGACACCGGCACCCACGACGAGCTCCTCGCCAGCAACAACCAGTACGCCGCCCTCTACCAGCTCCATCACCCCCTCGACCCGCCGCACGGGCCCGGCCAAAACTCCAGATTCGCCGGCACCGGAGCGCCATCCTCCTGATCGCCGCGTTCTGCATTCAGACTGCGTCAAGTCACGCCAGAACGCGGGTCGTCTGGTGGGGTGTGGTGGGATCTCGGGCATGGAGAACTCGGTACAGAACGTGACGTTTGCGTCCAACGGTTCCCGGGCGCACGGTTACCTTGCGTTGCCTACGGGCGGCAGCGGCCCTGGTGTTGTCGTGATCCAGGAGTGGTGGGGGCTAACCAGCCACATCGCCGATGTGACGAACCGGCTGGCCGCCGAGGGCTTCGTTGCCCTGGCCCCTGACCTCTACGGTGGTGCCACCACGCATGACGGGGACGAGGCGGGCAAGCTCATGCAGGGTCTGCCAGTGGACCAGGCGGCTCGTGATCTGGGCGGCGCGGTCGACTACTTGCTGGGCCACGATGCGGTCACCAGCTCGACGCTCGGCGCAGTGGGGTTCTGCATGGGCGGCGGTTTCGTGCTGGTGCTCGCGGCCCAGCAGGGCGAGCGGATCGGCGCCGCAGTGCCGTTCTACGGGGTCCTCAGCGAGGCATACCCGAGCTTTGCGAACCTGTCTGCCCCACTGCTGGGCCACTTCGGTGAGCGGGACGAGTTCGTCTCGCCGGACCGGGTCCACGCGCTGGCAGCCACCATCGAGCAGCAGTCCGGCCGGGTGCCTGACTTCCGCTTCTATCCGGCTGGGCACGCCTTCTTCAACGACGAGAACCTGCTCGGCACCTACGACCCGGAACAAGCCGCCAAAGCCTGGGACGCCACACTGCGGTTCCTGCGCAAGCACCTAGCGGCGCCCCAACACGGCTAGGAGCACACTGTGATGCGGGTCTTGACCGGATACATCCTGGCGGTCGTGGGGGTCCTTGGGTCGGGCGTAACCGGGCTGGTTGCAGTCCAGACGGTGACTGACGCGGATCGCCTGTCCGACCTCATCCTGACAGCCGTGTTCGCCGTGGTCACGCTCGGCTCGCTCGGTGGCGCGTGGCTGCTGTTGCGCCGGCGTGGCCCACAGCGCAGGCCAACCCTAGGGTGGGAACCAGAACCCGGCAAGGGATGGCTGCCGCCGCGGGCGTGGGCGGAGCTTCCTGACGTGCTACCGAGCCGGCCACGGCTCGGCTCGCGCCCTCCTGCCCCGATCTGTGGGGTGCCGCCGAATGGGTTACTGCGGCGGTTGTGGCTGGTGCGAGCTGAGTTGGCCTTCGACCAGTCGGGTGGCATGCGCACCGGGTCCTTCATGGGTTGGAGCGCGATGGTGGCCGTCTCGGCAAGCCCGACGCTGTTGCTCGGTGCCTACGTTGCAACCGGACATCTGATCACGGAAGAGTGGGCGTTGTGGGGACCGATCCTGATGTGGTTGGTTGCCGCCACCGTGGTGTGTGGTGAGCGGGCCTCACGAAACCCCCGGCGCCATTTCCGCTTACGCCTCCTGCAACGCGAGCTGCAGACCGTGTACGACGCTACGCCCGGAGGTATTCCAGCTGGGCCGATGGTACGGCTCGGTGACCCAACACCGCACTACGACCCCAGCCGGCCAACTGACTCTGCCGAAGGAGACAGCGGGGTGCCTGACAACCAGGAAGCCGACCGTGAGCTGGTGCAACAAACACTCAGTCGGGAATGGGGTGAGCCCACGGTCGCTGTTCATGTCAGACAGTTCGCCCCGCGTTTCCAGGTTCCTGGACGTCGGGTTGACGGCTCACCCAGCTCGCAATATCGGGTGCGCCATTACGTCGGGCTCATCGGTAAGACTCTGCACGTGGTCGTTGTGTTCGCCGCGGAACTGCTCAGCAGCGCGACGGGTTTCGGGGGTCCGTCGTTCACAACGTTCAGCGGGCAGATACGAGGCCCCGAGGGTTCGGCGGCAGTCCAGTTCGCTGAGGCGGTTCGCGGCGGCGAATTCTGGTTGGCGACATCCGCGTCGCGGCTGGCTGCTGTGAAGACAGGATCGTCTCCGCCAGTGATCGTAACGTGGTCGGGGATCGGCTCGGTTTCCCCACAGCTGGATCGGGATGGCAAGGCGTTGCGGTGGCCGGATGGATCCAGTGTGTCCTTCATACTTGACGCTTCGGAGCGACAGAGACTATTGGCGACGGTCTGATCTTGCGTGGAGTTCTCCCAGGACACTGACTCAAAAATGTCCAGGGCGAGGTCGCAGACGTGTGACCAGTCCTGCCAAGAGTTCGACGCTACGCCGATCACGGCCACCGTGGAACCGGCGGGATCCGGGATCCAGGCGAGCACTTGACGCTGCAGCAGAGGCACTGGGTCGGCACCCCCGACCTCAATCATCGCCGGTTCCTCGCGGACAGTCGCCAGCGCGGGACCGGCCTGGAGCTGTAGGACTTGGACGTCGGTGTCCGGATCCTGGGCGCATACCGCACGCAGCCCGGCGATCACGATAGCGGGATCGCCGTGGTCTGAGGCCATCCGGGCCGCCGTGAGCAACACGCTGACCGGGCGCTGCGGATCGTCGGGGGAGCGGAAGAAGCCGATCGAGGTGTACTCAGCGCCACCGGTGGCGGCGATCAGGCCCAGCGCGGACAGCGACTCCGCGACCTTCGCGGCGCTGACGTCGCCTGGCGGGAGATGAAATAGCTCCTCCAGTGCCCGCCCTAGCTCAGCTGTCACCGCAGCCGCGGGCAACGCGACGAAGCCCTCCGGCAGCTCGATGGTGAACTCGTTCACGCCACACCCCGAGCCGCTACCCGGGAGTAGAAGGTCGCCGACGCCGAAGGCGGCGGCCCGTCCGACCCGGTGAGATGGTGGTAGACTTCCATGCCAACCTCCACACCCACCTTGAGGCTGGCATTGAGCGTCCGGCCACCCACCGACAGCGGATCGATGGCTGTACCGCCCAGCTTTTGGATGATCCGACTATTTTCGATGATCGGATTCAACATCTTGGTCCCGAGCCACTCACCCTCTCGGACGTCTTGGTAGGCCTGCTCGAACCCGGTGCGCAGATGTCCGAGTGCACCTTCGCTCTTGATCAAGCCGATGGTCTTCTCAGCGTGCCAGCCGGTGGCTGTTTCCTCTTTCACGCCCAGTTTGGCCGCTCGGGAAGCGGTGTAGCCGCGCACCTCGCCGGGGGTGACGCGGAGCGCCCGCTCGGCCCCGGTCGTGACCTTCGCGCCTCCGAGTGCTCCTTTGATGAACGGCAGTGCCCCGATCGCGTCGTTGACCATTGAGCCCCATCCGACGTCGGCGCCCGCCGTTTTCGCCAGCCCGTGTGCCCCCAACGCCATCAGGCTGGTCATGGCCGCAGCACCCGCGAATATTGCGCCGACCGGCTCGAAAGGTGCAGTGATAATGGCCAGCACGCCGAGCACGGCGCTGATCTTGCTCATCAGGTCACCGAACTGGGCGATGAGCTGGGCGTGGTCCTTGACCCATTGCCACACACGCTCGACCCCGTGGACGAACTCACTGAGCTTGTCCAGGGCCTGGTGGAGCAGGCTCGGTTCCTTCGGTGCTTCGTCCTTGGCCCGGCGCAACGCGTTCACGACGTCGCTCACCAGTTCCTCATGCTGGGCGAGCAGGCGTCGGGCGAGCTCCTGGATCTCCTCCAGCTCCTTCGTCGCGTTGGTCACCTGGGAGATTGCGGCGCTGTAACGGGCCTGTGCCTGCGCCAGGGTCGTGTCGTCGACGAAGACCTGGTCGGTGAGGCCGAGGTCGGGGTTGGACTCGGCGGCCCGAAGGTGTTGCAGGGCCTGCGCGGCCTCGGCCTCGTACTGGGCGGCTGCCGTCTGCATCGACGCCAGGTCGGCGGACCACTGGTTGAGGACCTGCGTGGCGTCACCGAGCGAGCGATGCGCCTTGTCCAGGTAGTCCGGCAGTTCGCCGAGCTTGTCGTGGAAGGCCTGCGCGGCCTCGCCCTGCCAGATCCCGCTGCTGCGGCCGATGCCGGCGAGGGCCTGGTGTGCGGCGCCCAACTCGGTGGCCACCAAGCCGAGGTCTGCCGCTAGCGACCCGACCCGCTCCGTCGCACCGGGCGCTGGGTTGAAGCCCAGTGCCGGATATTTCAGCGCCGGGTACCCCAGTGCTGTCTCGACACTCATCGGGCCGCCTCACCGTCGAGGGCTCGACTGATCCGGGAAGGCTCACCTGGTCCTGCGGGGCCCGAACCATTCGTAGTGGCGCCAGGATCGGGGACAGGATCGGGGAATAGTGTCGCGATCGCCTGATCGGTCTGCTCGTAGAGCTGTTTGGCCTCCCTCAGCGAGTCGGTCATCTTCTCTGACGCATCGCTGATCTTGTCGATGCCGTACTCCCACCGGTGCTGGAAGGCTCCGGCTGCATAGTCGAGGGCGTAGCTGCCCAGATCGGCGGCTGACGCGGCGCGCAGTCTGCCGTTGGCAGCTCGCATCCGGTCTGCAGCCTCGGACAGCGAGGCGATGAGTTGCCCCAGACCGGTGACGTCTACCAGGAACCCGTGGCTCATCTGACACCTTCCCGTCGTCGACGGTGCACCATAACGGCGTGGGTCAGGAGCGGATCACGATGTCCAGTGTTCGGCGAGCTTGCGTCAGATGTCCATGCTGAGGTCGTCCCGGATCCTGCGGGCGAGGGATTCATCCATCAGCAACCGGGCAACCAGGGCACGGATGACGTCCTGGCCGGTGACGCGGGCGGTGCCGATGATGTCGGCGGTCTCGGCGCACCACTGGGTGAGCTTGACGTGGTACGTGGGTGACAGGTCTACGCTGCGGCGGACGGGTTTGGTACGCCCGGAGTCAGCCCAATGGAGGTGCTGGGGAGCGAGGTCGCGGGACCGGTGTTGCGGCGCGGCTTCGCGGGCTCGGGCGGAGGCGTGGTCAGCGCTGTTGATCATAGATACCTCCCTTTACCAGATGTTCGTCTCTGGACGGGAAGTGGTTCGGGCTCGTGGGTTCTGGCTGGTCTTATTGTGGTAGTTCTGCACGATCATGGACGTAACCTGGTGATCCTAATTGGCAAGGAGTGCTGAATGCCCCACCAAGATGTGACTCGGCGCGCTGTCGTGGCCGGTACGGGAGTTGTGGCTGTCGCTGCGCTCGCCGCGTGCAGCAGCGGCGGCGACCAGGGTGCATCAGCCGGTTCTGCTGAATCGGCGCAGGCTGCTCCTCCCGGCGCGCCCTCGGGTGAGCAGCTGGCAGCCACCGGTGACATCCCCGTCGGGGGCGGCAAGGTGTTCGCCGAAAAGAAGGTCGTGGTGACCCAGCCGGTGGCGGGAACGTTCAAGGCGTTCTCGGCCGTCTGCACCCACCAGGGCTGCACGGTGAACAAGGTCTCCGAGAGCACGATCGACTGCCCGTGCCACGGCAGCAGGTTCGCCATCGCGGACGGTTCGGTCGTCGGCGGCCCCGCGAAGAGACCGCTTGCGGCACGTCAGATCGCGGTGTCGGGCGACGCGATCCTGCTGCAGTGAGTCAGCGCCAGGAGGGCAGCCAGAGCTCGGCGTTCCAGTGCGCCGGGGTGATCGAGCCACCGGTGAGGATCGGCCAGAGCCAGACGAAGTTGGCCACCACCAGCCCGGTGTACAGCGAGACGACCAGGAGCCCGGTACCGCGCCGCTCGGCGCCGTCCCGGGCCTGGCCAAGGACCTCACCGAGCACCAACGTCACCGCAATGACCAGAAATGGCGCCACCGGGGTCATGTAGAAGAAATACATCTGGCGGTGGATGTTGCCGAACCAGGGCAGCCAGCCGGCGGCGTAGCCGGTCAGCGCTGCCGCGTAGCGCCAGTCAGGTCCGCTGGCCGCCCGCCACAGCGCCCAGCCGAGCACAGGCAGGGTGAGCCACCACAGCGTCGGCGTACCGATGAGCATCACGGTGGCCACGCAGTCCTGGCGCCCGCAGCCCGGAACGGCGGCTCCGGACTCGTAGTAGTAGAGCATCGGGCGCAGGCCCATCGGCCAGCCCCACGGCTTGGACTCCCACGGGTGCGGATGGGCGGGGGTGAACAACTTCTCATGGAAGTGCAACACGGTGGCGCTGTAGTACCACAGCGCCCGCACAGCGCCCGGTAAAAAGGAGAATGGGCCGCCCGCGCCGATCTGGTTGCCCACCGCGTGCCGGTCGATGCCGGTCTCGCTGCTGAACCAGGCCCACCAGGTCGTCAGGTACACCCCCACCGGCACCACCGCCAACGCCCACGACGCCGGCCCCAGATCCCGGGCCAGCGTACCGGCCCAGGGCCGACGGACACCCGCGGTACGCCGGGCGCAGACGTCCCACACCAGACTCATCGCGGCGAACGCGACGACGTAATACACCCCGGACCACTTGGTGGCGCAGGCCAGCCCGAGCAGCACTCCGGCTCCCCAGCGCCACCAGCGCACCCCGAACCGTGGGCCGAAGTCGGTGTGGGTGACGCGACCTTCCCGGACCACCGTGGCCAGCCGCTGGTGCACCTGCTCCCGGTCGATGATCAGGCAGCCGAATGCGGCGAGGACGAACAGTGCGAGGAAGATGTCCAGCATCCCGATGCGCGACTGCACCTGGCTGACCCCATCAGCGATGAGCAGTACCCCAGCGATCCCACCCAGCAGGGTCGATCGGGTCAGCCGGCGCACGATCCGGACGATGAGCAGCACACAGACTGTGCCGGCCAGCGCCGCGGACAGCCGCCATCCCCAGCCGTTATAGCCCATCACCAGCTCACCCAGGGCGATGAGCTGCTTGCCCAGCGGGGGGTGCACCACGAGCTCATAGCCCGGGTTGTCCTCCACCCCGCCGTTGCGCAGCATCTGCCAGGCCTGCGGCGCGTAGTGTTTCTCGTCGAACACCGGGGTACCGCGATCGGTGGGCAGGCCCAGGTTCCACAGCCGCACCAGGCCCGCGACCAGGGTCACGCTCAGCGTCACCGCCCAGCTCCGCCCGCGGTCGGTGAGTGGCCGCGGTACCAGCCACTGGAGCGGACCGGCCGGCCTGGTAGGTGCCGGGGGCATCCGCCCGGCGCCCACCATCAGGGTGTCGGAGCTCGCCTCCCGGACCGCTGTCACGGACCCGATCGTAAGCTGCGACGCATGTCGGACTCTGGGGCGCTGGTGCTGGCAGCTACCCCGCTCGGCGACTCCCGGGACGCCTCACCGCGTTTGGTGGGGGCGTTAGGCCACGCGGACGTGGTGGCCGCCGAGGACACCCGCCGGTTGCGGGCGCTGGTCGCGGCGCTGGGCGTGACCGTGACCGGTCGGATCGTTTCGTACTACGACGCGGTGGAGGCGGCTCGGATCCCGGCGTTGGTGGAGGCGATCCGTGGCGGCGCGATGGTGCTGGTGGTGACCGATGCCGGGATGCCTGCCGTATCCGATCCCGGGTTCCAGCTGGTGGCTGCCTGCGTGCAGGAGGGGTTGCGGGTGACCTGCCTGCCTGGTCCCTCGGCGGTGACCACGGCGCTGGCGGTGTCCGGGTTGCCCTGCGATCGGTTCTGCTTCGAAGGGTTCCCGCCGCGCCGGGCCGGCCCCCGTCGGCGTTGGTTGGCCGTCCTGGCCGGCGAAGCGCGTACCTGCGTGTTCTTCGAGTCACCGCACCGGCTGGCCGCCACACTCGCCGAGGCTGCGGAGGTGCTCGGTGCGGACCGGACGGCGGCGGTGTGCCGGGAGCTGACCAAGCCGTACGAGGAGGTTCGCCGTGGTGGGCTGGGTGCGCTCGCCCAGTGGGCCGCCGACGGGGTGCGCGGTGAGATCACTGTCGTGCTCTCAGGTGCGCCGCCCGCCGGTCCGCCCGATGTGGCCGACCTGATCGACGAGGTGACCGAGCGGGTGGCCGCGGGGGAGCGGTTCAAAGAGGCCGTCGCCGCCGTGGCGACCACGCACGGCGTCGCCAAGCGAGACCTTTACCAGGCGGCCGTGGACGAACACTCGTAGTCCGCGGCTCGGTCGCCGGGTGCCTCAGCCGCCTGCTAGCCACTGTGGCGCGCACCCTGGCGACCTCGTCTAGTCCGAAGCTGCCGACCAGATCGCCGCGCTTCCTGCTGAGGCGCTCCACTCCTATGCCGATGTGCTCGGCGCGCTCGAACTGACACCGTGGTACGGGCCGCCGTTGACGAGGACAACGTTTGCCTCATCCCGCAGCCCGATCCTCAAGCGCGACGTGCGCCGGGTCTCACCCCCTGCCCGTCCCGACTGAGTTCGATCAGCCTGGTCCGTAGCCGCTGGAAGTTTGGCTCTACTGCTCTACATGTGGATGGCGGGGGTGTGGTATAGGAGCTTCAGGTTGACGGGTCCGCAGGCGAGCATGACGGCGGCCAGCGTGGCTTCGGGACTGTGGAAGCCGTAGGCGCGGCGGATGATCAGACGTACCTTGTTGTTCAGTCCTTCCTGACGGCCGTT
>JBOHFG010000174.1:0-5667 GCA_050699575.1 Pseudonocardiaceae bacterium | reverse complement strand
CGCTCAACTCGATCGGGCTGGCAAGCGGCGGTAACGCCGGACCGGACGCATCACGCGGTCACCAGGTCAGGTTGCTCGCTCACCTGATATCGGGGAGCCAGCCAGGCCGGGGTGCCACCAATGCGCCATAGCGGGTCGCGGATCCCGTGGTACACCGTCCGGGGACGCGGCCTCCTGGTCCTGCTCGTGAACATCAGCTCGCGGCCGTCAAGGGGGTGGTCGTGACAGCTCCGCTACCCTTCATCCATGAGCAGCGAGCTGGAGTCGGTGAGCTTGCCGGCGGAGCTCCTCGAGCAGGCGCGCGATGCCGTCGGCGGCGGCGCGGTGGGCAGCGTGGCTGACTACGTTGCGGAGGCCGTGCGGCGTCGTCTGGACAAGGATCGCGCACTCGCGCGGGTCACCAGGCTTTTCGGTGGACCGCCGCCTGATGACGTTGTGGCCCTGGTCCGGCGGCGGGCGGGTCTTCCGCCGCGCCGCGCCGCTTCGTGATCGGCGGCCGAGTCCTCGATGTGACCGCGGTCGTCGGTTTCTCCACCGGGCAATCGGTGTATGCCGAAGCCTTGGTGATGACCGCGATCGACGAGAACATCGTGCTGGCTGTCCCCTCCACAGCACTCACCCGCGCCTGCGCGCTGATCCCTCGTGGTCACGAACTCGGTTTGGACGTCCTCCTCGGCCTGCCGTGTACTGTCATCGACGCCCTTGACACGGCGCGGGCGCGCGCGGTCGGCGCGCTCCTGCGGCAAGGCGGCGAGCCGGGTGGCGATATCACCGCCGCGCACGTCGTGCACTGCGCCCAGCGGCGTGGTTGGCCGGTCGTGACCAGCGCCCCCGAACCGCTGCTCACCCTCGATAGCTCGATCGAGATCGAGAGCTTGCCCTAGCCAAGCAGCGGAGAAAGACGACCTGGGCCTGCGGCTGCACCGCCCCCAGCAGCGCCGTGGACAATCACAGCCCACCAAGGCGGGCTTCCCCGCATTTCTGGTGTCCACCCGCTGGTACACCGAGTCCCACCAATACACTCGATCAACAAGCCGCTCTCCGTCACCGGTGGGGGGGCGTGAGTAGGTGGGCCTCGACAGCCGCTGCGATCAGCTCGCTGCGTGACTCCGCGCCCAGCTCGGTGACCAGCCCGTCCAGGATGTCCAGCTCTTCGGCGGTGGCCTGGATCGCCCACAGCACACGGCGCCCCTCAGTTTTCAGGGTCTGGCGTCGGACGCGCTGGCGTCGAGACGGGAACAAGCTGTCTTCTGAGCGCGCGCGGGTGTGGCGTTCTCCCAGGAGTCGCTGGAGCTCGGGGAACGTGGCGTCGATGGCGTCGAAGGCGACATCGGCGTTGGTCGAGTTGTCCCGCGCGCGGAGCCGCCGGGCGGCGGACTTCACCTCAGGCAGCACATAGACCGCCACCTGAAAACTCTGACTCCGGCTGAGCTCCTCTGGTGTGGACCGCAGCCACCGGTTCGGCGTGATGGCCCGCCGGGGTGACTCGGGCGGTGGCTGTACCGCCGCGTCGTTCGTGGGCTCAGGACCAGGTTTTACCCCCTCCACCCCCTCCGCTGGCGGCGGTTCAGCAGGTGAGGCCACCGGACGCGGCCTCGGTGGCAGCAGATCGCCGAGATTACGAACCTGGGCCGCTGCGGGCAGCCCGAACGCTTCCGACAAGTCGCTCATCAGCTACACCACACTGCCGACGGTGACCTCGGGAGCCGTTTCTTCCATGTTGCGCAGCACGTTCAGCACCTCGAACGCCAGGTTTCGGTAGTCGGCGGCAACGCTCGCGGCTGTCGAGGACAGCCGCCGCGCTCCCCCACCTTTGCGGAGGGACTCCCACCAGGCCGGCTGCTGTGCCGCCTCGACCTCAAGCTCGTGGGCCAGCTTCCCCAGCCGCCGGGCGTCCTGCGCGGTGCGCTCGGCGTGTCGGACCACCGTGGTGAACAGCGGGCTCTGCCCGCCGAACGCCGCTTCGATCGCGCTCCGGGCCTCAGCGTGGATGGCGGTGGACTTGGTGCCCGTGGCGAACAGCACGGCGCCGAGCAGCCCCAGGTTCGGGTTGATGGTCCGCGCCTTGGTGAAGCGCTGAGCGACGAGCGTCATGCCGACCAGGCCACCGATGTCTGTCTTGGTCGGCATGATCACCCACCGGGCGGCGCCGAGCGCGAGGTCAGTCAGGACGTAGTTCTCCGGCGGACAGTCGATCAAGATGACGTCGTAGTGCTCGGCGACGGGCGAGAGTACGTCGGCCAACGCTAGGAACGGGCTCTCGCCGCTCGCGCCCGCGCTCATCGTCTTGGACACCATGAGCGGCGTCAGCGCCTCCAGTCGTGTCCCACCACAGACCAGGTCGAGGTCCGGTCGGACCTCGACAGCGACGGCGAGCGGTTGGCGACCTTCCAGCACGATGCTCGACAGCAAGCCCTCCCCCTGGTCGTCGACCTCGGTCTGTCGGATGCCGAGGTCGTCGGCGAGGTTGGCTTGCCGGTTGAGATCGACCAGCAGCACCCGGTAGCCCGCCGCGGCAAGCTGGCCTCCGAGGTTCGCCACGATCGAGGTCTTGCCCACACCGCCCTTGTCGTTGGTGATCGCGATGACGCGCGCGAGGGCGGCCTGACGATCGATTGTGCCGGCATGCTTTCCCACGGAAATCCTGATCCCTCCTCTAGTAGTCGATGCGTCGCGTGCGTGCGCACTCTTCCACGTGGCCTGCCCGGTCCCCAAGCTCTTGCGCGGCGTGTCGTAGGCGCGACCGCTCACGCGCTGACGTACTCCTACTTCGGTACGGGCTCGTACCATAGAAGGCTCTCTCGGAAGTTCACCTCCACCCAGTTAGTCAACCTCCCATGTGTAGGTGTCGCCGATCGTGCTCCTAAACGAACGCACAGGGAATCCCACACCCTTAGCGATCTGCGTCTCGACGCACTATCGATCTATCGGTTGGTTCGACTATCTCTCATACTATCGGTACAGTTGTGCTCTGAGCAGCACAGACGTGGTTTCTCGCTGGGGAACGATGCGAAGCATGTGATCGAGAGAAGCCCGCCGGCCCGGGCAGACGAACCCGGTGGGAAGCACGGAAAGGCGTGGATCCACGCTCGGGTTCGGTTGTGTCACGGCTCCACTGTTACCTGTGTACCTCCGGTTCGTTGTCTGTCACCCAGCACTGCTGGCGCGGTGTCCGCCTGCGGTCTCACGGCGTCGGGCCTTCTCGGCGAGCGTCGCTGCGAGGGCGGCGCGGGCGGCTTCGCGGGCTCCGGTGGTGGATCGTGACTGGCTCGGCTGATCGGTGTGGTGGGCTCGGTCGCGCTCGGCGGCGGCGATGCGATCGGCGACTTGGGTGGCTTGCTTGGCCCGGTAGTCGCCGTGGTGGCCGGTCAACTCCGGGGGTAGCTGGTGGAGCTGGCCGACCCAGGGGCGCAGCCGGTACCCGAGGACCCGCAGTGGGTCCGCCGCCCCACGCAGGGCGTTCCCTCGCGGCTGGTCGGGTCGGTCGGGGTGGTGGTCAATGGCATGCAGCAGCCCAGCCACGCAGGCACCAGCGGTCCACCACGGGTGGAGCAGCGCCCGTGCTCGCCAAACTGGCACCGCGTGGTTGTCGAGGCCGATTCTGCCCAGCAAAGTCGTGACCGCAGCGGATCGTTGGCCTGGCGTGGTGGGGATTTGCCAGAGAGACCAGTTGGTCTGAGGTTGGTGGGGGCGACTGAGCCGTCTGCCACCCGTCAAGGGGTTATTACCTGCGTAAGAGAGGGAGAGGTCGCCATTTTCATCCACAGGGGTGCTGAGCTGGGCGGGAGGGTCGGCCACCGCTTGATTGCCGGGCTGGTCATCGGGGGTGACCGGTTCCACAGATAGAGGGGCGGGAGGGGCGACGAAGACGTAGGCGGGTGCCCGATTGCGGTCGGTGCCGAGGAACGCGCCGCTGGCGCCTGCCTCGACGACGACCACGAGATCGACGTCTTGTGCCCACGCGAGCAGCCGCGAGACGGTGCGCGGCGCGCAGCCACCCGCAGTGGCCAGCTGCGCGGCCGTCACCCCACAGACCAGGCCGGTGGTCCAGTCCATGGAATGCACCAGGCGGTGCAGCATGCGCGTCCAGCGGTCCTGTTTGTCGGCGCGCCAGAGTTCGGTGTCGACGAGCTGCTCGACGCGGGCCAGCGCCGCAACCTGGTCGGTGAGCACCACCAGGTCGTCGTCGACCCGGTTTCGCCACCCCGGGTGCGGGTCCCACCGGCCTGATGCCAGTCGGCGCCTCGCTCGTTCCCGGCCATAGGCACGGCCCCGGGCGCGGCCCACAGCCCGCGCCAACGCCCGACGCGCACGGCGACCCTCCCGGCCCCGGCCAGGGCCCGACGGGCCCGGCCGAGACCGGGCAGGCGCAGGCGCCCCTGGTGGGGGCGCGGAACCCGGCGGCCAGGTCGGTTGCCGCGCCGGCCGGCGCGTCGTTTGGTCGGCAAAGCGGGCATGGAACGCGCACCGCGATCCCGACGGGTCGGCGGCCAGCACATACTGCCCGCCGACCGCAACACACTCGGCGCACCAGCCGGACACCGAGTCCGGTTCACGCGCAGCAGCAACAAACGAGACCGGCTCGTCGGCGTTGCCGCCGCGAAGTTGTTCAGGGCATGCGCTACCCTCGGGGCAGCTAGTGATGAAGCTACCTCCCTCATAAGGAGCACCTGGTCGCCGGAGTTGGCGCTCCGATGGCCACCTGTTCAGCCCGCTCTCGTAGGCGGGCTGAACGCTTTTTGGGGACCTGCGACCTGGTGTTGATGTTCGGTTGTTGCTGCGGTGCGGCGTAAAGCCGCTAGCTAAGCCGTCTTGACAAGCACCTCCTGATCATCGGGGTTGGCGAGGTCCACCAGCGGTGTCAGCCCGTGCGCCGTCGCCACGTCGTAGTTGCCGTAGACCCTTGAGTTCCCTCAAGCGGGCCGCGCCGGTGCAACGGGGCGGGAGAGCGACCTGACGCGACCATCGTCAGGCCCACACGCGACTGCGAGTCCGAACACGGATACGGCCCACCGGCCGACACCAGCACGGCCGGTCCTGTCGAGCACCACCCAGCACAGACCAGTGAGACTGAGACTCTGCGCGCGCCTCTTGGGCAGGCTTCAGACCAACGGCTATCATCGACAGCACAAAGGGTCCTTTCAGCAAGGAACGGGATCTTGGTGTCCTCGGCTGACAACCGGGGAAGTGACGGTCGCCAGCCGGCGGCTACCGGACTGACGACACGAGCTACGAGGCAACTCCCCGGGTGGGAGTTGCCTCGTTCGTTATGAGGCCTTGTCCAGGGGCAACTCTTTCTGGTCGTGCAACGTCTCCTTGGGAAGGCAGTAGCTCGGCGGTGTCTTGCCGAGGCATTCGGCCACGAATCGCGTAACGACGGCCGTGAGCGGGAGTCCGTCCTGCTCGGCAATCTCCTCGACAGCGACGCGTAGCTCCACCGGCAGGTACACCGGCGTTGGCACTCGCTCGCCACGTGGCTTAGGACCTGGCTTCGCTTCTGTCGCCCGGCGCTTCCTCATGGGCACTTTCTAACGGCTTGATCGCTGATCGTGGCGGAGGCGCGCCGGGGGTAATTCAGAATTTCGGCCGTGGGTACTGCAGCTGCCCTGCGCCCCGAGGGGGATTCCTCGGGGCGCAGCCACGTGGTCGTGACCCTGCCTCGCCTTG
>JBOHFG010000173.1:0-3159 GCA_050699575.1 Pseudonocardiaceae bacterium | reverse complement strand
AGACCGAGCAGACAACGCACCAACCGGTACAAGATCGACAATAGCAGCATCCGACGATCATCCATGCCCAGGCAGCACACCAGGAACCCAGGTCAGGACGCTGCATCGAGTTTTCGAGCCTTACAGGTTACGGTGGACGGTGCGTGGTTGTCTCATTGTCTCGGTCTCGAAACTCTTGTCGCCTGAATTTCGGTCATTCCTCCGCCAGTTTGCGGCGACGTATCGCCCATTCTGAATCACGCCATGCCGTTGGCATGGTGGCTAGGCATTCGAGCGCGGCTCCTCTGGCCCCTTGGATGTCTCCCAAGGCGCGGAGCACGAATCCGCGTTGGCCTATGAAGAATGCGGGCACGTACCAATAACCTGAGGGTGGCAGCCCTTCGGGTGGTGGTAGCTGACCGACCATGCGGTCAGCCTCGGTGAGCAGGCGAACCGCACTGGCCCGGTCGTTGTCGCGGGCCAACACTTCGGCCCGTTGATATGCGATGTAGGTACGTAGCCCAATGTGTACACGGGTGTCTCGCTGCGCGGCCTCCGAGAGCGAGTCCGCCTTTCGTAGATCCCCCCTGCGCAGCCGCGCATACGCTTGGAAGCTCAACGCGGTTGACAACCGAAGAGGGTCGTCGACCTCAACAGCCAACACGGCGGCGCGGTCAAGGTATCGGTCAGCGTCGTCCCAGCGACCCAATGGAATCGACAACCACCCGAGGTACTGGTTGATCTCACTTGACAACCCGATAGCAGCCGGACGTGCCTGGGCTCGCACCCCAGCAGCCAGTCGATCAGCCAAGTTCTGTTGCTGCTGGACCGTCGAGAACACGGCTGCAGCGCTGGTTTCATCCTCTAGATGACGGATCCCGACCAGCACGGCCGCCAACGCCTCGATGGCAGCTTCGTCTGTGCGGCACGGCTGCACAGCTGCTATGGACAGCCGTTCCATCCCGCCTGGATCGAGTACGCCGGCCGGGTCGGAAACCTTAGTTTCTGGTGATACCAACAACTCCTCGATAGGCGATTCGAAATACCTTTCCAAAAGGCGTGCCGTGGCGGGACGCAACCGGTCTGATGTAAACTGGCCAGCGGCAATCCTCTGCACGTGTCGGATACTCACCGTACCGACTTCGCTATTTTCGCGGGCAAATAATTCCAATTGCTCGGAGAATTCTTCCAAGGTAAGTCTGCGTTCCCGGATACGCTGCGCCAGCACCGTTCGGGCTGGGTATACTCTGGGCATTGCACCTCCGCTCGTGTGCGCACGCCGACGACGACTGGTCACTTAATGTAGTTCTCGCTAGTTACAGGACCCTGCAATTGCCCGCCTCGGTCCGTTCGCGGGGGCGTTCTCATCGGAATTGTGGGCACTGTCCTCTCGCTAGGTTGGCCGGCTTGTCGGTTACGCGAAGATCGTAGCTGACCCCAAGTAAGCATTCAGTCCTGCGCCTGCCCTGCGGTGGGCTGTAGGTGATGTTGCCTTCGGCGTGTCGGTGTGGTGGTCACGGTGTGATCGATTGGGTTGCGCTTTGATCTTCCTGTGTCCGGGCTGGAGGAGATGTCGTGCGATGAGCTGATCGTTGTTGTGCACCGTCAGGCTGGACAGATCACCGCGCAGGACCAGCAGATCACGGCGCAGGCCGGGCAGCTGGCGGAGCTGATGGAAGCCAACGAGGTGTTGGCCGCGAAGCTGGCCCGCCTGGAGCATCTGCTCTCGCGCAATTCGGGGAACTCCTCGAGCCTACCGTCAAAGGATGATGATCCGGGCCGGACCCCGCCGCCGGACAAGCGCCGTGGTGTTGGTGCGAAGCAGTCCAAGGGCAAGCAGCCCGGGGCGGCGGGATCGCACCTGGCCTGGATCGACACTCCCGATGACCTTCAGGATCGGTTCCCGCAGGGTCGCTGTGGGTGTGGGGCGGACCTGGCCGGCGCGCGGGACCTGGGGGTGGTCGATCGCTACCAGCAGCATGAGATCCCGCAGGTCAGTGTGCAGGTCATCCAGTACGACCAGCACGAGGTGGCGTGCGGCTGCGGTGCGATCCACACCGCGTCTCGGCCCGAGGGTGCCCGGCCCGGGCAGGTCGGGTACGGCTCGAACCTGCAAGCCTTCGCCGTCTACCTGATGGTGGTGCACTTCCTGCCCGCGCACCGGGTGGTCGCGCTGCTGGAGTCGCTGACCGGCGCGGCCCCCTCGGTGGGGTGCGTGTGACCCCGATCCCCGGCCGGTGCTGGTAGGCCCACGCCGCCTCGATCAGCGCGGTCCGCGCGCCCACCGGGCCGGCCTTGGTGATCCGACCCCGCCGGGTACGTTCCCCGCTGGAGTACTCGCTGGGGATCAAGCCGGAGAAACCCATGACCGCGCGTGCGGTCGCGAACCGCCGCCAGTCCACCACCTCCGCGGCCAGCGTCACCCCGGTCAACCGCGCGATACCCCGATAGGCCCCCAGCCTCGCCACCGCGGTGGCCAACGGGGGCGCTGTCGCCCCCCTGTCCAGCTCGGCATCCACCGCCGCCAGCTCCGCCTCCCACGCCGCCAACCCACCCCGGTAGGCCCCCAGCACCCGGTTCAGCGCCGGCTCGTCGAAGACCTGCTGCCCGATCCACGCCCGGTGCGCCAGGGTCCACGCGCTCCCACCACGCCAGATCCGGCCGTGGCGCAACAACACCGCGCTCAACCGCTGCTGCATCCGTTTACGGTCATCCAGCACATCAACCCGAGCCCGAACCAGATCCCGCACGGCCTCCTCCGCCCGGGTCGGCACCCGGATCGCGGTCAGCTCCCCAGCCCGATGCAACCGGGCCAACCGGATCGCGTCTCGCTTATCCGTCTTCACCCGGTCTGTGGACCCCTTCGAGATCAACGACGGCGCCACCACCTCACACGCCACCCCCATCGAGGTCAGCAACCGATACAGCTCATAGGAGAGCGAAACATTCCGTGGGAGGCTGCCGTTGGCCAGGGTGAACAGGCCTGTGATGCTGGTGAGCTCTCGTAATCGACTGGCCTGAGTGCTTCGTTCTGGCGGCGAGCGTCGTCACTGTGCGTTTCCCCTCGTACCGTGGAGACATCGCCTATGAGGAGGCGGCGGTGTCACAGACGCGCAGGAAGTTTGATCAGGATTTTAAGGAAGGCGCGGTGCGGTTGGTCCGGGAGACCGGTAAGCCGAT
>JBOHFG010000172.1:0-35227 GCA_050699575.1 Pseudonocardiaceae bacterium | reverse complement strand
CCCGGGCCGATCGATGCGCTGCAAGGCCCGTCCCCGACATGGAGACATAACGGGGACGGCGGGTGAGTGTTTACCCCGATATGTCTCCATGTCGGGGACTGCGGCTAGGCCAGGCTGACCTGGGTTGGGGTGCTTGGGCTGGGTTCCTCCGGTTGGAGGGTTGCTCGAACGCGCAACGAGCCGCCCTCCAACCGGCCGCGCGGGCGCAGCCCGGCCCGGCGCAACACCCGGGTCAGCCCCCTGTTGCCGGTCTGGGAGACCGCGGTGAGCTCGGTGAGCTGATCGGCTCGGGCCAGCTCCACCAGGTTGCGGGCCAGCGCGGTGCCCACCCCCCGGTTTTGCCAGGAGTCCTCCACCAGCAGCGCGACGTCAGCCGTGCCAGGTCCGGTGCCGACCAGATTCGCCAGCCCGACCGCGGCACCACCATCGGTGGTCATCGCGAGCACGCTGATGCAGCCATTAGCACCGATCAACTGCTGGAGTACGGCCGCCGGCAACACCGGCTTGGTGGACAGCGACCGCAGCGCCCTGGTGTGCGGGGAGCAGCGCGCGTGCAACGCGGCGACCAGTGGCGCGTCCGCGAGTGTCGCGGCCCGCAGCACTACCTCGGCCCCGTCGGTCAGCTGCACGCTGGCCCGCGGTGGGGCAAGCCGACGGCCATCGGAGGTGTCGGCGAGCTCGAGCAGCGCCGTGGCCCGGGAGATCTCGGTGGCGGTGAACGGCCAGCCGCGGCGCAGCCGCACTCGCGTTGCTCCGGTGCCGACCTCGGCCTGATGCGCGGACGACGGCGCACCGGCCTCGGCCAGCTCAGCACGCAGCAGAGCCGCCACCGCCCGCGCGGCGCTGCCCGGGTCGACCGACACGCAGTGCGCCAGCGCCAGCGCGGTGCTCACCGGATCGGCCAGGGCCTGCGCGTCGGCCTGCACGACCACGGTGACCCGGAACCCGGCACTCTCGACAGCTTCGACCATCGCCGGCACGGGAAGCTGCGGCGGCACCTGGACCAGCAGCTCGTCGGTCACCGCGCCGTCTTGGGCTGGTTCCCCGACCACGTGCAGGGAAACGATGTTGGCCCGGCAGCCCCCGATCGCCGCGGCGAGCGCGCCCAGGCGGCCGGGTTGATCGGCCACGTCGACGTGCAACCGCCACAGGGTCATGGTGACCACCTTCCGCTACAGGCATTACGAGCACATTGATCGAGGGTAAAGTCCACCTAGCACCTCACGAACGAACGTAACCTCAATAGCGGCGTGCCGGAGGCTCTCCGCCACCACCAGCGACCCATGCCCCGCGTCGTAGCGGTAGCACCGGTAGGGCTTGCTCAGCTCGGTGAGCCTGGCGAGGTAGTTGTCGATCTGCCGGATCGGGCAGCGCGGATCGTTCTCCCCGGCCAGCAGCAGCATCGGGGCAGCCACGTCGGCCGCGTAGCTGATTGGCGACGACATCCGGTAATGCTCGGGCAGCTGCTCGGGTGATCCACCGAACAGGGCACGGTCGAAGGCCCGCAACGGCTCCATCTCATCTTCGTAGGAGGCCACGAAATCGGCCACCGGGGCCCCGGCCACCCCGGCTGCCCAGCGCTGTGGCTGGGTCCCAAGAGCGAGCACCGCCAGATAGCCACCCCAGGACCAGCCCTCCACCACGCACGCAGCCGGGTCGGCGAAACCGCTGGACACCGTCCAGTCGTGCACGGCTGCGAGGTCCTCCAGCTCGCTCAGTCCCGGCCGGCCCTCAATCGCGTCCCGCCAGGCCGAGCCGTAGCCGGTTGATCCGCGATAGTTGACGTGCACGACGGCGAAGCCCGCGTCCAGCCAGAGCGCCCGGTCCGCGGAGAAGCGGTCCTCGTCGGCCGCATGCGGTCCGCCGTGCAACAGGAACACGGTGGGCAGTGGGCCCGCGGGGGCGCCGCCCGGGGTGGCCAGCAGGGCGTGCACGGCTCCGTACGGGGTGGGCACGAACTGGTCGGCCAGCGGTTGCGAGCCGGGTGCCGGCTCGCCGTGGGGTCGCAACAGCGCCCGGTCGGTACCATCCGGGTGCAGGGCCCGGATGGCGGGCGGGCGGGCGGCGCAGGACCAGGCGTACTCAACGGTGCCATCCGGCCGCACCGCCGCACCGCCAACTGTGCCGCGGGGAACGTTCAGGGTGGTCAGCTCGCCGGTGGCCAGCTGGAATCGGTGCAGCGTGGAACGGGCCGCGTGCTCGTGCACGACGAGCAGCGCCGCGCCGTCGGGATACCAGTCGGCGGCCACCTCGCCGGGCAGCTCCAGCGCGATCTCGGTCTCGGTGTTCGCCACGACGTCCCAGATCAGCAGCTCTTGGCGGCCGCGCCGTTCATGGGTCAGCAGCAGCCGGGTATCGCCTTCCAGGGGGGCGAAGCCGAGCACGTTCAGACCCTTGCCGGGACCGTCCCACTTCTCGGCGATCAGTGCACCCGCTGTGTCGAGCACCCGGATCGCGGGGTGGCGGGCGTCGCCATGCTCGGAGTGCACGATGGCGAGCAGTCGCTCGTCCCGGGATAGCGCACCCACCCCGGCGTCGTGCTCGCTGTGGTAGACGACCGCAGCGGTGCCGTTGCGGGAGAGCCACACCGTGGTGCCCTCATCGGTGGAGGCCCCGATCGCTGCGCTGCGCCGGCCGAGGTCCAGCCCGGCCGGATACCCGGGTGCGGTGCCCAGCACCGCCGGCTGGGGCGGCTGATCAGCGGGCCGCCCGCCGAATGGCTCGATCACCCAGCTGCCGAACTCGTCGCCGTCGGTGTCGGCGAACCACCACACCTGCTCGCCGTCCGGCGTCACGGTGGCGATGTGGGTGCCGTGTGGCCGGTCGGTGACCTGCCGGTGCGTCCCGGTGGCGCGGTCCCAGGCGTAGACCTCCCAGATGCCCGAGGCATTGGAGGTGTACAGGCAACGGTCCGGTGCGTCCCGGGCCCACTGCGGCAGGCTAACCCGGGGTGCGGTGAACCGGGCCCGCCAGCGGGCCTCCGCGTCCGGGTCATCGAACAAGGCGTCGGGGACGGTGGTGGAATGCGCCGCTGCGTTCACCCCCCGATAGTGCCAGGGGATGACTAACGGGCAAGGCGTCGCGCCGTATCCTTGAGAACCTCGGTAAGGACCCGCTGAGCTGCCGAGCCCATGCTGGTCAGCACTGCCTGCAGGTGCTTGGCCGTGTCCGGGTCGATCTTGCCGATCAGCTGTGCTGACTGACTGGTCACGAACAACAGAACGCGCCGAAGGTCGTCCGGGTCCGGCGCGCGGCGGACCAAGCCGGCTCGGGCGAGCCGATTGACCATCGCGCAGGTGGCCGGTGGTCGGGTGCCCAAGGCCTCGGATAGCGAGATCAGCGTCATCGGCGCCTTCGCGGCACTGATGATGTGCAACGCGATCAGCTGGGACAGGGTCAGCTCAGTGCACGCCCACGCAGCCGGGCGGCTCGACACCATCTTCCGCAGGTAGCCAGCCAGCCAGCGGGCGTCTTCTGTCGTCACCATGTACTGCACGACCGCCCATCGACCTGTGACCACCATCACTCACGTTCATCTATGGAACCAACGAATGCGGTCGGACGCAACTAAAAGAACCCGCTGGTGTCGGACCAGTTCGAGGTCATCCCAGCGCAGGCAGCGCCAGCCGGCCCCGTCAGTCTCCAGCAGGATCGTTGCGGCGTTGGGCAGTAGGCGCGGTGCAGCGAACGAACCGTCGACATTGTGGGCGAGCGCGACGACCGCCAGCCGGATCGCGGCACCGTGGCTGACCAGCACAGCAGTACCGCCCTGATGCGCGCGACGGATCACCGCGACGTCGGCGAGGTAGCGGTTGAGCACCTGCTTACCCGACTCTCCACCAGGTCGTGCCTGGTGGAGATCACCGTGGTGCCAGGCGCGGTACAGCTCGTGCAGCATCCGGTGGTCCTCCGGCGTCCGACGCTCCTCAAGATCGCCAATGGCCACCTCGTGGACCCCGTCGAGGACCTGGGTCGTCAGGCCGTGCCGAGCCGCAATCGGCTGCGCGGTCTGCTGTGCGCGGAGCGCACGGCTGGCGTAGACCGCAACCACAGGTTCGCCGGCCAGTTGCTCGGCCAGCTCGGCGGCTTGCTGGTGGCCCAGTTCAGTCAGCGGGTGCCCCGGCAGGCGGGTGTCCAGGACGCTCTGCGCGTTGGCGGTGGTCTGCCCGTGCCGAATCAGTACCAGCCGCAGTGACGTCATGCACTGCGCCCGGCGCGCACGTCGGTGAGCCAGTTCTGGGCGGCGGTGAACCTGGCCGGGTCCGGACCAGGGCGGAGCACCCCGATCCGGGGGTAGGAGCCGAGAAAACGCACCCAGCTGCACCGCCGGTGCAGCGCTGCCACCGTGTCGCCGACCGCGTCCTCGGCTACATGGCCCTCGCAGTCCAGGAAGAACTGGTACTCGCCCAGGCCGGCTTTCCTCGGCCGGGACTCGATCCGGGTGAGGTTGATCCCGCGCAGCGCGAACTCGGCGAGCACCTCCAGCAGTGCCCCAGGCCGGTCGGCAGCGATCGCGACCAGTGAGGTGCGGTCCGTGCCGGTGGGTGGCGGCATCGTGCCAGGACGGCGCAGCAGCAGGAAGCGGGTTTTCGCATCGTCCTTGTCGTGCACCCCGCCGGCCAGCTCAGCCAGCGGGTAGTGCCGCAGTGCGACCGGGGCACACACCGCGGCGTCGGCCCGGCCGTCGACCACCGCAACTGCCGCCGCCGCCGTGGAGTCGGTCAACGCCATCGCGGCGTCCGGCAGGTGCGTGGACAGCCAACCCCGGACCTGGGCCGCGGCATGCGGATGGGTGGCCACCGTACGTACGCCAGCCGCATCGGTACCAGGACGCACCAGCACACTGAACCGGATCGGCAACACGGCCTCGGCCACCGCCAGCACCGGCTCGCCCTCAGCCAGCGCATCAAGGGTGGCTGGTACCGAACCCTCGACCGAGTTCTCCACCGGCACGCACGCCGCAGCCACCCCACCGGCGCGCAGTGCGCTGATTGCCGCGTGTACCGACACCGCGGAACGGAACTCGCCGCCGGGCGCCAGCACGTGAGCCGCCTGCTCGGCGAAGGTGCCCTCAGGTCCGAGGTATGTGGTGACGGCCATGGTGCGAGCCTACGAGATTACCCGCGGGACGCCGGCCGGTACTCGGGGCTCGGCAGCAATCCCAGCCGAACCAGGTCGGCCACCGGATCGGTCAGCGACACCGACCCGTAACAGGCGAACACCTCGCGGACCACGCGCGAGCTGTCTTCGGACAGTGCGCCGGCCTCGGCGGCCAACGTCGCCGCGTCGGTGCAGCGCAGCGCCTCGTGCGCGTTGGCACCGGATACCGCGTGCGCGGTGCCGACCAGCATGTTGAGCAGCCCGTGGTGAGTCAGTCCGGTGCTCTGGTCGTGCTGGCGGACGGCATGGTGCAGCCCGGCGGTCGCCTTGAACGGCCGGCCGGTGCCGGTTGCGATAGCCAGGAAGTCGGCCACCTCCTCGACGCTGGGGAACGACTCCACGGACTGGCCGCCGCACCGCAGCTTGGGCCAGCAGCCGGCTTCGGCGACCCGGCGCACGCCGGTCAACCACTCCGGCCTGCCGCGACGTGGCTCGACCACCCGAACCACGTCATCCGGCACGAACTCGGTGAGTTGCACCAGCCAGTTGGCGTCCACATCGGAGGGTGCTGGTACCTCGATCATCCGCAGATCCAGCAGTTTTGTGTTGTCCAGTGCGGTGGAGATGGCCTTCGGCAGGCCCCCTAGACCGGTGTCGGCCACCAGCGACAGGGCCACTGGCTGAGTGGGCCGAGCCTTGCGCAGCGCACTGACCAGCTCGCCGAACCGCGAGATCGGGCACTGCAGGAAACCGATCACCCCGGCGTAGGGCGCGCGACGGGCGGCGAGGTGCGACTTGACCGCGTCGACCACGTTCGCCCCGGACGGCGGGAACAACGCCGCGTCATCGACCAGCCGGGCCAGCAAGGGCGGGACACCTGGCGGACTGGGGGGATGCAGACTCAACACCGTCGACACCAGAGGCACCCTAGCCCGGGTCCCTCCGGCGCCAGTCAGGGCGCACCTGATTCCTGAGTAACTGACCGGCGGTACACCTCATGGGTGACACTGCGTTCGGCCACGAACGACATCAACGGGATCATGCCGGCCAGCGCCACCAACACCATCCGCAGCGGCCGCCACCGCACCGACGTACCCAGCAAGACCGTGGTGACGAGATAACCCATGTAGAGAAACCCATGCACAGGTCCACTCCAGGCCAGCCGCTGGTCCCCGAACCCGTAATGCAGCACCACGGACGTTGTCAGCACGAGCAGCATCACCCCAGTGGCGTAGGCAGTGATCCGGTAGGCGACCAACCGAGCCGCGACCGGGTCGCGGCTACCGACGGTCCTGCTCGGCGAGCCGGGCGAGGTAGGCGTTGTACGCGGCGAGCTCATCGTCGGGATCGTCCTCCCGGATCGGTAGGTGGGCGGGGAGCCGGGTGGCTGGCTGGATCGCCTCGGGCCCCGGGCAACCCGTCTCGGGGACCCGGTGCTGCTCCAGCCACAGGAACCGGGCCCAGGCCGCAACCAGCACGACCGCGAACAACGGCCATTGCAGTGCGTAGCCAAGATTCTGCCAATCACCGGTGGGTGACTGCGCCCGGTCCCACTGCCAGCGCCCGAGCCGGACGAACAGGACACAACACATCGTCACCAGCACGTGCCCGACCCACCACCGCCGGGACCGCGCATACCGCCACACGCAGCCACGATACGCGGCGCCGCGGGCGGGCGGATAGCGTCGGGGGGTGAGCGTGCGGTTATGGGGGTGGCTTGCCCCGTCGCGGCCGGGGCAAGCCGAGATAGTCACCAATCCTGGGCAACGCCGGGCACTGGTCGTCGAGGTCGTCCTGGTACTAGGAGTGACGCTGGGACTGTCCGGGGTGCGTAGCCTGCTGGCATTGCTGGACGCGTTGCTGGCCCCGGGGTCCCTGGCCGATCAGTCGGTGGCGATCAATGCGCCGGTCCGCAGGACCGAGCTGCTAGACCTCGCCTACCAGCTCACCGGGGTACTCCAGCTGCTGGCCTGGGGTGGTCTGGCCGGCTACCTCCTGTGGCGCAGTGGCATCTCCCCGCGCAGCCTGGGCCTGGACCGTCGCTCACCCGGCCGGGACGCGGGGCTGGGCGTCGGCCTGGCGGCGGTGATCGGCGTACCGGGCCTGGGCCTGTACCTGCTGGCCCACGCGGCCGGCCTGAGCCTCACCGTGCTGCCCTCCGCGCTGGCCGGCAGCTGGTGGCGGGTCCCGGTGCTGGTCGCCTCAGCAGTGGCAAACGCACTAGCCGAGGAGCTCCTGGTGGTGGGGTATTTGATCACCAGGTTACGCCAGCTCGGATCGAGGGCGGATGGTGCCATGCTGGCCAGCGCAGCACTACGCGGCAGCTACCACCTCTACCAGGGCCTCGGCGGTTTCGTCGGGAATCTGCTGATGGGCCTAGTCTTCGCCCGCCTCTGGCAAAACACCCACCGTCTGTGGACCCTGATCACCGCACACGCCCTCATCGACGTAGCCGCCTTCGTCGGCTACGCCCTACTCCACGCCCACCTCCCCTGGCTCCCCTAAACGCATAGCGGGCTCAGCGGGGTTATTCGACGCGCCAAACCCCGCTGAGCCCGCTGAATGCGGGAGGTCAGCGGAGGATGACTTGGCGGGCGTGGAGGGCTTGGCGGGCGCGGCGTTCGGGGGTGGTGAGGGGCGTGCTGTTCAGTGCTTGCGTCAGGCGTTGGGCGAAGGTTTCCGCGGGGGTGATCCACTCCCGGGCGTGCTGTTCGCGGTCGAGGTCCCAGACCGGCACCAGCACCCCGTGGGCCCGGAACGAGCCGACGAACCGGGAGCCGTCGCCGAGGTCCAGCTCATCACGGGCGGCGAGCCGGGCCAGGGCGTCGAGCAGCTGTTCCTCCGGCTCCGGGCGGACCCACCGCAGGTGCGCCTTGTTGCCGGCATCGACCCAGTAGGCGGCCTCGACCCCGGCGCCGGTGACCGCCTCGGTCGGCATGATCACCTCGTTGGCCCGCTGCAACGTGGCCGCGACCTCCTCGGACGGGGTTTCCTCGCCGGGGATCCACCAGGCGAAGTCGGGATACATGGTGACCTCGAGCGCAGCGTCGCAGTCGAGCAGATCCTGCAACCGGATCTGCGCACCCTCAGCGGTGGTGCTGACCACCGGGAGCACCGAGCCGGGCTCCGCGGTCAGCGCCCAGGTCACTGCCCGGCCGAGGTCCCGGGACAGGTCCCCGGAGCGGGCCAGCACTTGCATGCCGACCAGCGCCGCACCGTCAGGCCGCACGATCGCCGCGGCAGCCGTCGGCAGCACGGTGGCCAGCGTGACGTCCCGGTCGGCCGGCTGGGCCAGCGGGAAGGATGCGGTCGCCGAGGGCACGAACTCGCGCAGCGCGACGAGCTGGCACTCCGCGGCGAGGCCGGCGAAGGGACGGCTGGCGATGACGTCCTGGGCGCCTCCGGGGTCGCCGTGGCAGGCCTTGTACCGCTTCCCGGAGCCGCACGGGCACGCCTGGCGGGGATTGGTCTGGTCGCCGCTAGGCCGGCTCTTGGTTTTGGTCACGAGGGCACGCTAGCGCGTGCCCTCGTGAGTGCGTAACAGTGTTCCAGCACCGAATGCCACTCACGAGGGGGTGCCGCCAGGCACCCGCACCACCACCATCCGGCGGGCGGCGGCCAGCTGCGCCGGGCTGAGCAACCGGGTCAGCCGCCGCACCACGACGATCGTGGTGATCGCGACTGCCCCAGCCACCAGGTCAGTGGCCACGTGCAGCAGCACTCCATCAGCGCGGGCCTGTGCCCCGCCACGCAGGTTCCACAGCACGGCGGTGCCACTGAGCAGCAGACCGGTCGCCCAGATCGTCCACCAGCCGATGACCAGGCGGGAGGGGCGCGGTCGACGGGCCGGATCCTGGCCCAGCGCGGTGTGCTCCAGCTCGGCGAGCGCCACGCCCGGCACCACCAGGTTCAGCCCCGGCACCAGGGCACCTACGACAAGCTGCCAGGTCGGTCGGGCCGGTCTGACCGCAGCGGCCGCGGCCGCGGTCGCTGCGGCGTGCACCAACCACCCCAGCGTGACCGCGCCGGCCAGCGCCGCGGCAAGCAGCGACACCATTCCTCCAGTAACCACCAGCGTGTCGCTGACGTGCAGCGGAGCGGCCGGCACCGCGTCGGTACGGCTGGCCAGGAGCAGCGCGTAGCGCCACACCTCGGCGCCTGCGGTGACCAGCACCAGCATGGCGGTGAGGCCGAGCAGCGGGACCGCTACCGCAGCCAGCGCCCGCATCTGCTCATCCGTCGACGAGGACATGCGAAGCTACAGCACTCGCGGTGGTGCCCCATCAACTGAGACACCACCACCGGATTCAGCAACCATCGGGCGACCCGCAGCAGCCCAGGCGCGCATCCCGCCGTCGACGTTCACCGCCTCCCAGCCGACCTGCATCAGGTAGGCGGTAACCCGGGCCGACCGCCCCCCGGAGCGGCACACCACGTGCACCAGATGATCAGGGAACGTGGTGGCCAGCTCATCGAGCCGCTGCGGCACCTGCCCCATCGGGATGTGTACAGCCCGTGGGGCATGCCCGGCAGCCCATTCGTCATTTTCGCGGACGTCGAGGAGCAGGGCCGTCTCGGGCAGATTGGCCACCGAGACGGCAGGAACCGGAGAAGTCATAGACGCCAATCGTGCCACAGGTCACCGGGCCGGGCCGCGCCGCCGCCGCGCCAGGGGTCATTGGGACTGTTCGGCCCCGGCCCCGGTGAGCGAACGCACCTCCATCTCCAGGTACTTTGCCTCATCGGCGTCATCCTTGCTGAGTACCGTGGCGAGATAACCGAGCAAAAAGGCCAGCGGCACCGAGACCAGAGCAGGGTTGCGCAGCGGAAAGATTGCGAAGTCCACACTGGAAAACATCGATTTCGGGGTCCCCGAGACCGCCGGCGAAAAGATGATCAATACCACGCAGCTGATCAGACCGCCGTACATGCTCCACAGCACGCCCATGGTGTTGAACCGCTTCCAAAACAGTGAGTAGAGGATGGTCGGCAGGTTCGCCGAGGCAGCGACCGCGAAGGCCAGGGCCACCAGGAAGGCGACGTTCTGACCGAGCGCGGCGATACCCCCGAGCACCGCCAGCACGCCGATGGCCACTGCCGTGATGCGAGCGACCCGCACCTCACTGTCCGGGTCCAGGTTGCCATTCTTGATCAGATTGGCGTACACGTCATGCGCAAAGGACGCTGCCGCGGTGATGGTCAGTCCGGCCACCACGGCGAGGATGGTAGCGAAGGCCACTGCCGAGATGAAGCCGAGCAGCAGCTCCCCGCCCAGCTGGTAGGCCAGCAGCGGCGCCGCGGAATTCTCCTGACCGGGCATGCTGGCGATCCGCTGCGGGCCGCCGTCCACCAGGCCCGCCGCGGCGTAGCCAATCACCAGCGAGAACAGGTAGAAGAGGCCGATCAGCCAGATCGCCCACACCACAGTGCGACGGGCCTCCCTGGCCGAGGGCACCGTGTAGAAGCGCATCAGGATGTGCGGCAATCCTGCGGTACCCAACACCAGAGCAAGGGCCAAGGATATGAAATCGATCTTCGTGGTGGCGTTCTTGCCCCATTGCAGCCCAGGTGCGAGCACCGCTTGCCCCTGCGACGATTTCGCGGCCGCCTCGCCCAGCAGGGCAGACAGGTTGAGCCCAAAGGAGCCCAGCGCCCAAGCGGTCAACATGCCCGCGCCGACGATCAACAGGACGGTTTTGACGATCTGCACCCAGGTTGTGCCGCGCATCCCGCCGACCAGGACATAAAAGATCATCAACAGCCCGACGACTGCGACCACCAGCGCCTGGGCACCGGTGCCCTGGACGTTGAGCAGCAGGGCGACCAGCCCACCGGCGCCGGCCATCTGGGCCAGCAGGTAGAACAACGACACCACCAGGGTGGATACTGCCGCGGCGGCTCGCACCGGCCGCCGACGCATCCGAAAGCTGAGCACGTCACCCATGGTGAACTTGCCGGTGTTGCGCAGCAGCTCGGCCACCAGCAGCAGGGCCACCAGCCAAGCGACCAGGAAGCCGATCGAGTAGAGGAAGCCGTCGTAGCCGTAGACCGCGATAGCTCCGGCGATGCCCAGGAACGAGGCCGCCGACAGGTAGTCGCCAGAGATCGCTATCCCGTTCTGCGCCCCGGTGAACGATCGGCCCGCCGTGTAGTAGTCGGCAGCGCTGCTGCTGGCGCGGTGCGAGACCCGGAAAACGATCACCAGTGTGATCAGTACGAAGAAGATGAAGATCCCGGCGTTGAGCAGCGGCTGCCCGACAGCGCCCTGGGCCAGCTCTCCGGTCACCACCGTCCTCCTTCGAGCCGCTGACGAATCCGGCTACCAAGGGGGTCGAGATCTCGGTTCGCGAATCGAACGTACACCGTCGTGATGACGAACGTGGAGACGAACTGGAGCAGGCCGAAGACCAACCCGATGTTGATGTTGCCCATGAGCTTGATGGCCATGAGGTGCGGGGCGAACGCGGCCAACAGGACGTACAGAAAGTACCAGCTCAGGAACAACGCGGTCATCGGAAAGACAAAACCATGGAGCCGTTTGCGCAGGATATGGAACTCCACGCTGGTGTGCGCGGCAGCCCAGGGATCTACCGGATGCTCCCTGTCGGCACCGCCGCCGACGGGCCCGGAACCGAGGCCGCCAACGGGCACGGGACCGGAACCGCCGAAGGGCGCACTGTCGGCACCGCCGACGGATGAAATGGCGTTCATGCTGACACCCCCGAGAAAATTACGATGATCATGCGATGTTACGTGTACACCCAAGATCGGGACACCTCAACCCGCGTTGGCCGTTCAGGAGTAGTACTTACGGTGCCGACCCCCGCGCATCCGAAGTAGGAAAGCAGCAATTCCTACCCGGGCACTGAGTTGACCCAGTTCCTGATCCTTCGCCAGGCCCAACCGGTCTGGCGCGTGCAACCGTAGCAGGACATATAACACGTCGATCGGTACCCGGTAGCTAGTGCGGCGGCTCACTACGACCATGGTCAGGAAGGCCAGCGGTGCGGTGAACACAGCCGGCTGTGCCAGCAGGGTTTGCCACCACGGCGAGGGCACGCCGACCGCAGCGATGAGCACCGACACGAAAGCCAGCCCGCCGCCGAGCACCATGCCCGCTGCGGCGCCGGCGCCGGTCAGCCCACGCCACCAGATGCCCAGCATCAGCAACGGGCAGAACGACGAGGCAGCGACGGCAAAGGCCAACCCGACACCTTGGGCCAGATCCAGCGATGACACGGCGAGCATGAAGGCCAACGGGACCGACCAGGAAGCCAAGACGGACGACCGGACACCCCGGAGCGGGCCGGGCAGCACGTCAGTGGACATCACCCCGGCGACGCTCATCATCAGCCCGGTGGCGGCGGAGACGAAGGCGGCGAACGCCCCGGCCGCGATCAATCCACCGAGCAGGAACGCCGGCCACCCATCCAACGCCGCGCCGGGGAGCAGCAGCAGCGCGGCGTCGGTGTTCCCGTTGACCAGTAGCCGCGGGAGGTAGAGCCGGGCGAGCCATCCGGAAGCCATCGGAAACAGGTAGAACACCCCGAGCAGTATCAACACCAGTAGTGTAGTTCGACGCGTCGCCGAGCCGTCAGGATCGGCGTAATAGCGGCTCAGCATGTGCGGTAGCCCCATGGTGCCCAGCAGTAGCGCCGCGATGAGGGAGTACGTGCCCAGCAGTGAGTGCGTGCCACTGCCCATCGGGCGCAGCCAGGTGTCGTTGCTCACCGCGGCGCCGCTGATCACCGGCACCCGGCTGCCGGCGTCGAAATGCAGCCTGGCGTCCTTGCCGACGCGGTGCTCACCCGGCGCCCAGGAAATCGGCCCGGTCGCGAGCTGTCCGTCCGATAGCCCGGTGATCGTGCCCTGGATCGGCCCGGTCACCTGGAGCACGACATCGTGTTCCAGGGTGATGTCGACGGCCTGAGAGAACACCGGCGATGCCGAAGCACCCATCGAGGCAGCCACCGAGTCCCGGAACTTCTGGTCCCCGCTGCCCTGGTGAATCAGCAGCACGAACACCGGTACGGCCAGCACAGTCAGCTTGATCCAGTACTGCAAGGCCTGCACGACGGTGATCGAGCGCACCCATCCGGTGCAGATGTTGAAGCACACGATCACCACGACCGCGACCGCGCCGACCCAGCTCGGGTAGGGCGAGACCATGTGGACCGTGAGTCCCGCGCCCTGGAGCTGCGGCACCAGGTACAGCCAGCCAATGATCACCACAAAGGCGGTGCAGATCCGGCGCAGCGGTCCCGAGCCCAACCGCACCTCGGCGAAGTCAGGCAGCGAGTAGGCACCAGAGCGGCGCAGCGGCGCTGCGACGAACAGCAACAGGGCGAGGTAGCCCGCGGTGAAGCCAACCGGGTACCACAGCGCGTCCACCCCATCCTTGAGCACCAGCCCGGCAATGCCGAGGAACGAGGCTGCGGACAGGTACTCCCCGGAGACCGCCGCGGCATTCCAGCGTGACCCCAAGGTTCGGGAGGCCACCAGGAAATCCGTGGTCGCCCGGGTCTTTTCCTTGTACAACCCGATGGCCACGGTCCCGAGGGCAACCGCGGTCATCGCGACGTAGAAAGTAGCGTCCACGGGCCTGCCCCGCTCAGTTCTCGGCCAGCTCGGCGAAGTCCTGTTCGTTGCGGTCGACGCTGCGGTTGTAGGACCAGGCCACTGCGACGAAGAACGGGTAGACCGCGAACCCGAGCACCAACCACGGCAGCCGCAGGCCCAGGATGGTGAGCGTGCCCAGGAAAGGTGCCCGCACGAACACCAGCGGGATGGCCCCCAGGACCAGCACGACGAGCAGCATCAACCGGAGCGACAGGATCAGCTGTCCCCGTACTAGCTCGCGGACCAGCTCCTCACCGACGCTGGTCTGATCCTTCAGCTCGGCGAGGGTACGCACCACCCGACGGTTGCTGCGCCGCTCGGCGAGCACGATCCGTTCCCGCTTGCTGGCCCTGGTCCGATCACTGATTTGCTGGGCGCCGTTCGCTGCCTCGGCCGCCGCCTGTGCCATGGCATCCAGAGCCGCCCACGGGTCAGCATCCGGGCCGGACGCGCCAGTGCTCATCGAGTTGCCCTGGGGGTGGTCATCGGGATGTCCAGCCCTGTTTGGCCGCGCGAACCAGGCGGTCCTTCAGGTCACGGGTGTGCCGGCGGCTGACCGGTAACTCGGTGGCACCCTCGCCTTTGCCCACCCGCACCACGTAACCCGACGATGACATGCGCAGCTCGGTGACCAGTGGCAAGGCAACCAGAAACGAGCGGTGGATACGCACGAACCCGGCGTCCGACCAGCGATCCTCCAACTGGGACAACGGGATGCGGACCAGATGGCTGGTGCCCTCACTGGTGTGCAGCCGCGCATAGTCCCCGTGTGCCTCCACCCACCGCACCGACGAGCGCGGGACCAGCTTGGTGGTGCCGGCGAGCTCGACCGGGATGACCTCGTCCTCGTTACCCTGGTCCGGCCCCGGGGTGGCAGCCGCGTCGCGCCGGGCGGCGATGATCCGCTGCATCGTGTTGGACAGTCGCTCCTGGCTCACCGGCTTCGTCAGGTAGTCGGCCGCGCCGATGTCGAACGCGTCAAGAGCTTTTTCGTCGTAGGCGGTGGCGAACACGACCGTTGGCGGGTCAGGGACCGTGCTGAGCACGCGAGCCAGTTCCAAGCCGTCCAGCCCCGGCATTCGAATGTCCAGGAACACAATATCAACCCGGGGCCGCGGTGTGCCATTGGCGACAGGGACCTCGGGCCGCAGGACCGTCAGCGCCTCCTGGGCACTCGCGGCGGTCAGTATCGTGCTGATCCGCGGCTCGGCTTCGAGCACTTCGAGTAGCATCGCCATGGGGCCTGGCTCGTCGTCCACAGCGAGCACGACAAACCCGGAGTTGTCATCATTGCCGCTCATCAACCACCCTTCCACCGTTTCGGTGCCCCCAAGACCCCTCGACCATCAATCCTGCACATGGCCGGTATCGCTGTCCACGGTTGGGCGGATAGTGCCCAGTCGTGGTCATGACTATGCTCTGTTTGAGCTCTGTTTGAAACTACAGGGCTACACCCCCACTACAGACCGAAGCGGGACCAGGCAGCACGCTGCTCGAGCGCTTCGAGCACAGTCAACGCGGATTCCGCCCGCCCACTCAGCGAGACTGCTGCGGAGCCCAGCCCACCGAGGCTACCGAGGCCCAGCCGAGCCAGCAGCGGCCGACGCCCCTCTACCGTAACGATCTCCGCGTCCGGGTAGCGCTTGGCGATCTCTCCGCGCATCGTGCCGAGCCGGTCGACCAGGCCCAGTTCCAGGGCGCGACGACCGGTCCATACCTCGCCGGTGAACAGGTCTTGCTGATCGGGAGCCAGCCGGCCACCGCGACGCGCACACACCCACTCGCGAAACATCCCGTGCAGTTCGGTCTGCATGCCGCGCAACCACACCACGTCATCCTCCCGCTCGGGCAGGAACGGGTCGAGCCGAGCTTTGTTCGCACCCGTCGTGTACAGCCGCCGCTCCACTCCGAAGCGCTCCAGCAAACCGTGCAGCCCGAAGCCCTGGCTGACCACCCCGATCGAGCCGACAAGTGAGGTCGGATGGGCGATGATCTCATCGGCCGCGCACGCCAGCCAGTACCCGCCGGATGCGGCGACGTCCTCGCAGAACGCCAACACCGGCACACCGTGGTGGTCGGCCAGGCCGCGGATCCGATCCGCCACCAGTGCTGACTGGGTGGGTGAGCCACCGGGCGAGTTGATCGACAGTGCCACGGCCCGTAGCCGGTCGTAGCCAAAGGCGCGAGTCAGTACCGACTCCGCGGCGGCCAAGTTGATCACTCCGCGACTCAGTGGCGCCGGCGCCGGGGTGATCACGCCGTGCAGTTTCACCGCAGCCACCACCGGGCCGCGCTCCCGGGTGCCGGGCAACGGTAGCCGCGAGGCCAGGTCCTTGACATCCATCGGGCCAGCCTACGGCGGACGGACGACATCCTCTGGGCCAGCCTACGGCGGCCGACCGACATCCTACGGACTAAGCCCTACGGCGGCTGACCGGGCGAGCCGCTGCTAGGCGCTCACCGGCGGTTGAGAACGTGCCGGGCTCGACGTCGGGGGAGCGACGGCGCGCACCCCGCGGCTGAACTTGGGCACCCGCATACTGACCTTGGTGCCCATCCCCGGCGCGGTCTCGACCACCAACCCGCATTCGTCGCCGAAGGCCCCGCGCAGGCGGTCATGCACGTTGCCCAGCCCGACATGCGCGCCGGTGACGTGTGAGTTGGTCATCTCGGATCGGAGCAGGTCCGGGTCCATCCCGATGCCGTCGTCCTCCACGCTGATCAGGCACTCAGACCCGGCGTCCTCAGCGATGACCGAGACGGTGCCGCCGCCGAGCTTGCCGCCCAGCCCGTGCCGCACGGCGTTCTCCACCAGCGGCTGTAACGCCAGGAACGGCAGCACCACCGCCAGCACCTCGGGTGCGATCTGGAGCTTGATCTGCAATTTATCCCTGAACCGAGCCTTCTCCAGGATCAGGTAACGATCGATGTTGTTGAGCTCCTCGGCAAGTGTGGTGAACTCCCCGTCGGCGCGAAAAGAGTACCGGGTGAACTCGGCGAACTCCATGATCAGCTCGCGAGCCTCCTCCGGTTTGGTTTTGATGCAGTGGGAAATCGTGGTGAGCGCGTTATAGATGAAGTGCGGCGAGATCTGCGCGCGCAGTGCCCGCACCTCGGCGTGGGCCAGCTCAGTTCGGGACTTGTCGAGCTCAGCAAGCTCGAGTTGGCTGGAGACATACCGGGCGACCTCACTTGCGGCCCGTATCACAATCGCCGAAGCGGTCTCCCGGCTGATCACACAGAAGGTGCCGACCACGCCGCCGTCCACCTCCAGCGGGGAGACGACCACCGAGCGCACCGGGCAGTTGCCCCGACCGCAGTCCATATCGCGCTGGTTGAGGATCTGCTGCCGACCGGTGCTCAGTACCTCAAGGGCGAGCCCGGCGACCCATTCGGCGTGATGTTTCGCGGCAACATCATGCTTGGGCTCACTGTTCCAGGCCAGCATGACACTTTCCTCGTCGCTCAGCGCGACTGCCAAGCCGTTCAGTAAGTCCCGCAGATGTGGTGCCGCGGCGGTCGCCGAGGCAGCACACAGTCCGTCCCGCAGCGGTGGTGAGGCCTGTGCCATGGTGTGCAACGCCATGTAGAGGGCGTTGTCGGCGTCGTTGCCGAAGGGCCGCCGGATTCGCAGCCAGTACATCACGCCGGCAGCAGCCACCGCAGCCAGGAGCAACGTGAGGACCACCGTCACGATGATGGTCTCCAGCTGGTTCACGGATCCATAGTCGCGGTCCCGACTCCAGCTGACAACGGGGGGCTCACGACTCGGACTGGGGAGGCGGATCGACGGGCCGGAGCTTGGTGAGCGGACCGGCTCCGTTGTCCGGAGCGTTCAGCGTTTTCAGATCATCGATGGCCCGGAGAGTCGCCTCCCGGGCGGACACCGCGCCACGCACGACGCCCTCCCAGTACTCGCCCCCGGTTTCGGGCGGATCCTCGGTGTGCGCCGAGACAACCCAGGGTCGCTGCAGTGCCCACAAGACCGGCAGCATCAGCAGGGCCAGCAAGATCAACAGGGCAAACCAGGCTGGTACGACGAGCCCGGCCGGGGTCCAGAACACCACGAACAGGGTCAGTGCGGCGACGATCGCCAGCATCGCGATGCCAGAGAAATAGCCGACGGCCATGTCGGTCTCAAACTGGTCTGCCATCGCCGGCCTCGTCCAGCTGATGCTGCTGCGGACCGTCCAGGTGCGCCTATTATTACCATCCTTCAGCACCCGTATCATGATTTGCCTCCGTATCCTGCTTCGCGTACCCAGCCGGGCTAAGCGTAGCTGGGAGCTGACGGAGTGCACGTGGGTGCAATGCTGGTGGCGATGACGCGATCCCCCTCATTCGCCCGGCGCAGGGAGGACTTCACGTGCCTACGCTGCGGGACCCTGGTACGCGGCAACGGCTACACCAACCACTGCCCGCGGTGCCTGTGGTCGCGGCACGTTGACGTCAACCCGGGTGACCGGGCCGCCGAGTGCGGGGGGGCGATGGAGCCGATCGGAGCGCTGTCCGAGGGCAGCGGGATCGTGGTGGTGCAGCGGTGCCTGGCGTGTGGGCACAGTCGGCGTAACCGCAGCGCGGCCGACGACGACCGGGACGCGCTGCTGGGACTGTTCGGCCGCCCGGTGCCTGATCCTTCCTAAGTGTCCTTCAATGAGGCCCCGGTCACCAACGTTGGGCAGCGTGCCGTCGCCTGGGCGCAACGCCGCGGTGCTGGGCGCGGGCACCAGCCGGTCGAACCCGCCGGCTGGTGCCCGCGCCCAGCAGGCCGAGGGCCACCAGCAAGGCGGCGATCAACACCAAGGCCGCGATCATGGCGTGGGCATCAGCACTCACTATAGAGCCCGGCGTGGGCACCGGTGTGACGTTGACGACCTGGTCGATGCGCTGTTCCTGGCCGACGGGCGGGGCACCTCCGGCGGCAGGCGCAACTGTAGCGGGGGACGGCGGCGGGGGCAGCCGGGAATAGTCGACCAGCCCGGTGCGCTCCAGCTCGTCCATGTGCCGGTTCACCAGCGCCGCGGTGGTGGCGGCAAACGACCGGATCAGCTCGTTGCGGGTGCCGGCCCGCACGCTGGTGATCACCGGAAGCACCTCTCCGTCGGTGAGGCGCAGCCGTTGCGCGAACATCCGGTCGAAGTCGGGGCCGGACCGCCCGGCAAGCTCGGTGACCCAGCCCTGCTGCTGTGCGTTGGGTTGGTCGGGCAGTGGCACACTGAGCTTGCTGGCAACTGCGCGAACCTGGTCGTCGAGGTTGCCGTACTGGGCCGTGACCCGCTTGGCGACGGTGCGGACCTGTGCGCTGCTGGCCTGTTGCTGGGCCCGCTGCCCACTGGCCCCTCCCCACAGGCCGGCCTGCCGGACCATGACCAGCAGATCCCGATCCGCCGGCCCCAGTGGACCCCACTGCGTTGAGGTCCATGCGGTGTCTCGCGTTGCGCCGTTCGCGCTCGTGACCCCGTACTGTGATGTGCCCCAATACTGGAACACCGCGGTGGTCAGCGCAGCGATCACGGACAGGGCGACTGCCCATTGGACGAATCGGGGTACCGGGGGACGCACAGAGGAAGCCTTTCTTCGTCGGGATCGCATGCGGGCTAAACCATGTCGAACTGCTCGGTGTGGATCCGCTGATGCGGGACGTCCAGCCCGTCGAGCACGATCAACACAGCGGAGACCATCTCCGGTGGACCGCACAGGTAGTAGTCGAGCTGGTCGCGCCGGCACTTGCCGGGAAGCAGCGTCGTGAGCAAGTTCTCGTCGACGGTGCCGGACGGGCCGGTCCACCCTGGTGGCGGTTGGCGGAGCAGCTCAACGACGATGAGACCCTCCATCCGTTGCTGAAGTTGCCTGATCTCGCCGCGAAACAACAGTTCGTCGACGCTCCGGGCGATAACCACCAGCCGGTGCGGGCGCCGGTCGCGCCGGTGGGCCAGCGTCCGCAGCATGCTCATCATTGGGGTGATGCCGATCCCACCGGCGATCATCACCAGGCCGGTGGTGCGTCGCAGATCGACGGTGCAGGCGCCGTGCGGGCCGTCGACCCACACCGGGTTGCCCGGTCGTAGCAGGCGAAGTTCCTGGGTGAAATCACCGCTGTGCCGGATCGTGAACTCGGTCCACAACCCAACATGCGCGCTGGAGGCAATGGTGAACGGATGCTCCTGCGCGCCGATCGAGGGATTCAGGCGCAACCAGGCGAACTGACCGGGGGTGAACTTCAGGGCCCGGTAGCCACCTCGGGGCCCACGGCGACGGGGTTCGAGGACCAGGGTGCTCACCGTGCTGGACTCCGGCCGGACCTCGCGGACCACATATTCGGTGCGGGCACCGAGGAACGGCAGCCACAGCCACCGGTATGCCAGCACCCCCAGCACGCCCACGGCAAAGACGATGAACAAGGCTCGCATGGCGGCGTTGCGAACCAGGTGGTTGAGCCACCAGATGTGCAGTGCGCTGAGCACCAGCACCGCGCCGGCCAGCGCCAAGTGTACCCAACGCCACACCTCGTAGCGGTGCTGCAGGCGCCTGCGGAGCACGGTCAGCGCGATCAACGCAGCCAGTGCCATGGTGGCGCCGACCGCCGCACGAGCGCGATCAGGTGCATGCAGGACGTCGAGCAGGGCTATGTTGGACGGGTCCGCCGCCACCACCAGGACGATGTGCAAGGCCACCAGTAACGTGACCGTCAGCCCGACGAAGCGGTGGATACCGAGCACCCGGTCGATGCCGAACGTGCGGGTCAACGAGCGCAGCCGAGAGGGCAGCACGACCGCGCACACCAGCATTGAGGTGGCCAGCAGGCCCATCCCGACGGAGAGCCCGGACAGCATGGACGCGCCGTTCACGTCCGGCTCAGCCGACGGTAAAACTCCAATCGGCTCAGCCGACGGTAAAACTCCAATCGGCTGAGCCGACGGTAAAACCCCAGTCGGCTGAGCCGACGGTTCATGCAGTACGGGCGCCAGGAGCACGGGCGCCAGGAGCACGGCGAGGAAGGCCGTTGCCCACAGCGTTCGTTCCACATGGCGTCGCACGCCGCGAACGGTAGGGAGAAGTGGTTGCCCAGCAGGTTGAACCTGAGAGTGTTACGGACCCGGGGTCGCCCACCCGGTCCTGGGGCGCGACGAGCGCCCGCCAGGTACGCCGAATGGCGCGCAGACTACTCCATTTGCCGGGTAGGGTACTCAGCAACGATCCGTAATCTGCCGGATCGGCCCGGTAACCCTGCCGCCTGTCGACCGGGCAACACCGTACAGCGCGAAACGATTGCTCCACGCCGCGTGGCGCGACAGTGTTGCTGCCGATGCAACCTGACCAACGATCAACTTCGACTGGGCTCGGCTCGACTTGGCTGGGCTCAGCTGGGTTGGGCACCACGGTGCCTGGGATCCGGCCCCCGGTTCTGCTCATGGTTCCGCTGCACAACACAACGAGCCGGGTGCTCCAGGCGTTACGGTCGACCGGGTTCGAGACCCGGATCTTGGACGCTATCCCGGAGGTACTGGACGCGGCCCGCGCGCACACCCTCGCGGCAATGGTGCTTGACGTCACCCTGGTCGGCCCGGATCCGCGGATCTTCATCGATCAGTTACGCAGGGTCGCCCCGCAGCTGCCGGTCATCGCACTGACCTCCCGCGAGCAACGGGAACAGACCGTGTCCCTGCTGCGGGGCACCTTGGACGACTACTTGACCACCCCGTTCCCGGTCGAGGAGTTGGTCAGCCGGCTGCGGCTGCGGATCTCGGATCAGCCCTCGGTGGATCGCACCGTGCTGCGCGCCGGGGTGGTCACCGTCGACACCGCTCTGGGGCTGGTCAGCGTGGCCGGCCGGTTGGTGACGCTGTCCCCGACCGAGTACGCCTTGCTGGTCGCGTTGGCCGGCCGGCCGGGTGAGCCGGTGTCCCAGGACTGCCTCACCACAGCGGTCTGGGGCCAGCCGAAGTCCTCCAACGTCGTGGAGGTCTACATCGGATATCTGCGCCGCAAGCTGGGTGCCGACCGGATCCGTACGGTGCGCGGCGCCGGCTACGTCCTCGACGGCTGATGCGCCGCCGCACCTCAGACAGCATGATCACGGTTTCGGTGCCAAAAGTGACCTGTCATGTCGAAGGTGACCTCGACGCACTCTCCCAAGGAGTTGCTCCGGCTCGACGTGAACCACCCACCGGCCGCAGGGGCACGCGGCTCGTGCGCCGTGGTGGTCATGCGGTCTCCGTGCGGATGTGGCGGATCAGCGCGAGTGAGTCTTCCCTGTTCAGGGCTTGGTCCATGGCTGCGTCGAAGCTCGCGGCGCACTCCCGGAGTGTAGCGCGACGGTCGATGATCGCTTGCGAGCTGGCGGTCTCTTGCCAGAGCAGGCCGGGCAGTCGTGGTGAGTCGAAGCTCAGGATCACGATCTGAGATCCGAGCAGTGGATGGGCGCCGGCGCTGAAGGGCATGATGCGGACCTCAACGTGGCCGTGTTTGCTTGCCGCCCTCGATCGCCGACAGGTTCGTCCCGCCGATCCTCGTGGTCTTGCCGACGACCGTCGCGGTGAGCCCGAGCTGCTCACGGCGTTCGCGTAACCGCAGACCCAGCTCCCAGCCTGGACCGTGCTCGACGTCACGCCGGTGGCCATCCGCACTGCCCGGTTGCCTCAACCGCGCCACTACCCGGGGATGCGGCAACACGGCTACCAGAGCGAACCGTGACCTGGTTGGCCAGGCACGCCCACGCTCTCGCCCATGCAGCGGTCCGCTCGGTATGGGACAAGCTCACAGAGCTGGAACAAGCCGGTCACCACCCCGACCCCATCGCCGCGCTGCGATCCGTTCTAGCCGCCCACCAACCCACCCGAGCGGGCCGATGCCGCACCTGTCGCCGCGGGACATGGCGCCACCTGTGGCGCCGCCGACCCTTTCCCTGCATCGTGTGGCAGCAGACCCGCCTCAAGCTGTTCGGCGTGTTCGCCCACGGTGACCGCCGTTCCATTTGACGGGCAGGTTGGCTCCACATCCGAGCGACTCCGCAGTACGACGCACCTGTACTGCCATAGGTCCGTACGACGTATTATCGGGACCGCCAGAAAACGGTCCCGTAGTTCAGGGCAGAAGATTTCTGCGCGCCCAGTAATGACCCCAGTAATGATCTCGGCATCCGACTCAAGACGGCAGGGTACGATCTTGCCGTACCCTGGACACCTCAATCGGTAGCGGCGCAACAACCGGTGGCCCCCTCGTGGCATCAAGGCAGAGCGCCATCTTCTCCACCTTGAGCAGCAGCTCATCATACTCGTCCGGCGCGTGGGAGTCGGCAACGATGCCGCCGCCCGCATGCAGGTACACCCGACCGCCAGTGATATACATGGTACGAATGGCAATGCTCGTGTTCACCCATCCACAGCTGCCGAAGAAACCAATTGCGCCACAGTACGGCCCGCGGCGCGTACTTTCAAGCTCCTCAATGATATCCATAGTACGTATCTTTGGGGCCCCAGTGACGGATCCGCCGGGAAAGGTGGCACGAAGGACATCCCCGAGCATCACGCCAGGCCGCAGCGTGCCACTGATGATCGACACCAGGTGATACAAATTATTGAAGCGTCTTATACCGCACAGCTCGTCAACAACAACCGACCCGTGCACACAGATCCGTCCGATATCATTGCGCACCAAATCAACGATTATCGTGTTCTCCGCGCGATCCTTCACACTGCCGACGAGAGCATCACGCTGGTCTCGCCCGTCGACAACACAACGCACCGTACCTTTGATCGGGCAACTCGAGATACGTCGGCCACTGATCGACAAAAATCGCTCCGGGGACGTGGACAGCACCGGATCCGGAAAATCCAGGTAAGCAAAAAATGGGTTGGGCGTCTCCTCTCGCAGTCGAGTGTAGAGCGTGAAAGCATCACCTTTGCACGGACCACTGAACCGGGTTGTAATATTAGCCTGGAACGTATCACCAGCCCGGATGTACTCGATTGCCCGGTCGACCCGACGCAGATACTCCGCACGGCTAGAATCGGGAACCAAGTCACCCAGCGAAACGAACGGCCGACACGCAACTGGTGACGCCTCTCGCTCTTCGTTCTCGTGGACGTCGACGACCGACCGCCGACCGGGCGCGTAGGCCCACCAGGACTGCGAAGTAAGCCGGTCGTAAATAAAGACCACGTCGTAACGAACAACGAGCACATCCGGAATGCAGGTGTCGTCGGGAATCCTGCGGGCAAGTCGCTCAAAATCGTTCTTCATGCCATAACCGACATATCCGATACTCCCGGTCTGGAGACGGTCCCCGGTGTTAGGGCCGAGTACGGCGAAGCGCGAAAGCACGTCGAGCCAATGCACGTTGCTGTGCACAACTCCGGTGGCGACGTTGGTCAGTGTGGCGACATCGCGCTCTACCCGAAGGATCTCCGCGGGCGACACGCCCACATAACAATAGCGCGACGTTGTCTCGTCAACCTCTCCCAAGCTTTCCAGCAAGGCTGTCATGGGCTGGCGACGCCGAAGCCGCGCGTAGAACTCAAGGGTATCGTGAACAGTACTTGGTCGCACACACGACACTGCCCCTGCCGGCGCATCCGGGTGGACCCGATCGCGCCGAGCGGTTTTCCGGCGACGTGGGTGACCACGCCGCCGGGTCGACCTATTTCGCTGTGTCACAGCGTCCGCGCCAGTCGATCCGCCAGCAGGCGGATGAAACGTGACGGATCGCTCAGTTCACCGCCCTCCGCAAGAAGAGCCATGCCGTACAGAAGCTCGGCCGCCTCTACCGTTCCGGGGTCATCCTTGCGCTCGCCATGAGCTTTTTGCAACGCGCTCACCAGTTGATGCGTCGGATTGAGCTCGAGGATGCGCTTGACGTGCGGCACGTCCTGCCCCATGGCTCGATACATCTTCTCCAAGGTCGGTGTGACGTCGTACGCGCCTCCGACGATACACGCCGGCGAGGTGGTGAGGCGCGACGACAATCGCACCTCCTTCACGTTTTCTTGCAATGTTGTCGTCATCCAGGCGAGCAGGGCAGAGAATTCTTTCTGCTGTTGGTCTCGCTCGGTCTCGGCAGTTTTTTTCTCTTCCTCGGTGTCGAGGTCAACCTGCCCCTTGGCGATGGACTGGAGCCGTTTTCCGTCGAATTCGCGGACCGAATCGACCCACATCTCATCGACCGAATCGTCCAAAATGAGCACTTCGAACCCCTTGGCTCGGAAGGCTTCCATGTGCGGCGAACTCTCGATGATCAGCCGCGACTCGCCCGTCATGTAGTAGATATTTTCTTGCCCCTCTTTCATGCGCTCGACGTACTCACGCAAGGTGGTCAGCTGTTCCGCGTGGTACGTCGATGAGAACGATGCGACATCGAGGATCGCATCTCGATTTTCGATGTCACCGAGCAGCCCTTCCTTGACGGCGCGGCCGAATTCCGTCCAGAATGTCTTGTAGCGGTCGACGTGGTCGGTCATCATATCTTTCACCGTCGACAACACCTTCTTGACCAGGCGGCGACGCATCATCTGGATCTGACGATCCTGCTGGAGCATCTCTCGTGATACGTTGAGCGAGAGGTCCTGCGCATCCACCACACCTTTGACGAAGCGCAGGTAATCCGGCATGAGCGCCTCGCAATCATCCATGATGAATACGCGCTTCACGTACAACTGGACACCGCGCTTACGATCCCGCATGAACAAGTCAAACGGCGCGTGAGACGGAATGAACAACAGTGCCTGATACTCGAATGTCCCCTCCGCCTTCAAGCTGATAATCTCTAGCGGATCGTTCCAGTCGTGGCTCACATGCTTGTAGAACTCCTTGTACTCGCTGTCTTCGACTTCATTCCTGGAACGCGCCCAGAGCGCCTTCATCGAGTTGATCGTCTCGACTTCACGCACGGTTTCGCCATCTTTTTCCACAGGCTCGGCCGCCATCTTGATGGGCCATGCGATAAAGTCAGAGTACCGCTTGACGATCTCCTTGATTTTCCAGCCGTCCGTGTAGTCGAAGAGGTTGTCCTCCTTGTCCTCCGGCTTGAGATGCAGGGTGACCGCTGTACCTTGCGGCGCGTCGTCAATCGACTCGATGGTGTAGGTTCCTTCACCGTTGGACTCCCAGCGGGTGGCGTAACTCTCTCCGGCGCGCCGCGTCAACAGCGTGACCTTGTCCGCCACCATGAAGCTGGAGTAGAAGCCAACACCGAACTGCCCGATGAGATCCCGCGAGGCCACAGCATCCTTCGACGCCTTCATTTTATTTAGGAATTCGACCGTACCGGATTTTGCAATGGTTCCGATGAGCTGTACTACCTCGTCACGCGACATGCCGATGCCGTTGTCCCGCACAGTGAGCGTACGCTGTTCTTTGTCGACCTCGATATCGATATGAAGATCGGAGGTATCCACCTCCAGCTCCTTGTCACGGAAGGTTTCCAATCGTAATTTGTCCAACGCGTCGGAGGCGTTGGAGATGAGTTCCCGCAGGAAAGTGTCCTTGTGCGAGTAGATCGAATGAACCATCAACTGCAAAAGCTGGCGCGCCTCGGCCTCGAACTCGAGGGTTTCGACCTGCGTATCCACCGGATTCCTTTCTGGAGGGAAATTTTCAACAAACCAATCACCCAACTGAATGAGCACCATGCCACGAGCGCCGGTCGCGCAACGGCGCGGTCGATCTTGCGCACGATCACATGCGGCGGATGATGTCGTGCACGGGGTGGATCTGGCCGGCCGGTGGTGCATGAGCGGGGAACGCTACGTTCCAGTCGGCCGGGGCAGTCCCGCCCCAGGACAGGTGGTTGTCCAGCGCCTTGATGTTCTCGATGAGGTCGCGCATGGCTGGCGATGTGGTGGCCGGGTCACCCTCCTCCAGGGCAACCAGCGCTGATCGAATCCTGGTCAACATTACGTTTGGATCCTTGTTCACGGTCACTCCATGCCTCGTTGGCGTGTATCCGGTGTACGACCAGCAGGGAGCCGGTTGCCACTGGACCTCGATCCGACGGTACCGGCCCGGCATGCGAGAATCACGAACTTCGCTCGGCGCTTCAATGGTTCTCCCGTCGTCGCGCCCATACTCATTGTGACGCTTGCTCCACTCGACGTACGATCCAGCAAACAAGTGCTAATCCTACTGCTCGATGGGCCCGGCCTCGCCGAGGCATGCGTCTGTGTCACGCGACCGGTCTGGTGCACGCGGCCGACCGTCACCATCGAGGATCGGCAGGCACCCTGCAGCCGTACTGCCGGTTCAGATAATCATCGTAGCGCGCCAGGCGAGGACCACTCCAGCGATTGGTGCCCAGGCGACGCGCCGAACCTCGGCGTGTTCTGCTCCTGGGGCGGACCGCGGCCGTATGGTAAATGGCGTGCTGCCCTGGTTCGCTGCGCTGGCTGGCCGGCTGGATGAACACGTGATCGACAGCGTGGTGCTGCGCGACAACCCCTTGGGGGATCCCGCGCGCCGCCCGCTGTGGGTCTATGTCCCCCCGGGCTACGACGAGTCACACCAGCGCTACCCGAGCGTCTACGTACTCCAGGGCTACACCGGGCACCTGACCATGTGGCACAACCGTAGCGCGTACCGCCAGCCCTTCCTGGAAACCGCGGACGCCGTGTTCGCCGCTGGCGACGCCCCGCCCGCGGTGGTGGTCTTCCTCGACGCGTGGACGGCATACGGCGGCAGCCAGTTCGTCGACTCTCCGGGCACTGGGCGGTACCACAGCTACCTGTGCGAGGAGATCGTGCCGTTCGTCGATGCGCGCTACCGGACGTTTCCCGACCGGGCGCACCGGGCAATCAGTGGCCACTCCTCCGGTGGGTTCGGCGCCATGATCACGCCGATGCTGCGGCCGGACCTGTTCGGCGCGCTGGCCAGCCACGCCGGGGACTCGCTCTACGAGCTGTGCTACCTGGCCGAGTTCGGCAAGTCAGTGCGTCACTTGCGGGACTACGACGGCGACATCGGCGCCTGGTGGACCGATTTCCGCTCCCGGACCGCGTTCACCAAACCCGTCGACGCGGACCTGCTCATGACGCTGGGCATCTCCGCGTGTTTCTCCGCCCGCGCGGACGGCACACCGGAGCTGCCCTTCAACCCGCACACCGGGGTGTTGCGTGCGGAGGTCTGGCAGCGTTGGCTGGACTGGGACCCGGTGCGGATGGCGCCGCGTTACGCCGAGGCGCTGCGCTCGCTGCGCGCGGTGTGGCTGGACGCCGGTACCCGCGACGAATGGTACCTCGATCTGGGCACGCAGGCGTTTCGCGATCAGCTGCGCGCCGTCGGGCTGCCCGACGAGCGGGTCCATTTCGAGCTGTTCGATGCCGGCCACAGCAGGATTGACTACCGATACCCGCTCGCTCTGGCGTGGCTGTGCCATCGGATCGCCGAATGACGTCCCTTGACGGGATCCAGCGGGTGAGCGACAGCCAGGGCCGGCCGGCCTGGCTCGTGTCAGGACACGCGCGAGTGCGCGACCTGCTCGCCGACCCACGGCTGAGCCGCTCGCACCCCAACCCGGGGCACCCTGTCCGGCTCACCCAACCGGGCCTATTCGGGGGGCCGATCCCCGATCCGGAAGGGGAACTGGCGGACCTGCACCGGATGCGCACGCTGCTGACGCCCACGTTGTCGGCCCGTCGTATGGAACGCCTCCGGCCCCGCGTCGAGATGATCGTCGATGAGCTGCTCGACGAGCTCGATCGCCGCGAGCCCCCAACCGACTTCCATACTGTCGTGGCCTTCCCACTGCCGGCGCTCGTGGTTTGCGAGTTGCTCGGGGTACCCGCCGAGGATCGCCCGGACTTCTGCCGATGGCAGATCGAGGCGAAACAGGTGAGCAAGCCCGCCGTGGCGCGCGGCGGCCTGCAGTCACTGTGGCGCTATCTGGGCACCCTGATCGAGCGCAGGCGCTGGGTTCCCACCGACGACGTCATCTCCGAGCTGCTCGACGCTGCCGAACTCGACCCGGAGCTGACCGACGACGGGATCGCCCATCTGGCCGCCGGGCTCCTGTTCGCCGGACATGCCCCCGTCGTCGCCATCATCGACCGGGGCATGCTGCTCCTGTTGACCCACGCCGAGCAGCGGGCGGCACTACAGCGCGACCGGTCCCTCGCCGCCCCAGCCGTCGAGGAGATCTTCCGCTTCGCCAGCCCTCTGGAACACAGGCGAGCGGCCCGGCGCGGCGGCCTGACCCGGTATGCCTCCGTCGACATCGAGATCGACGGTGTCACCCTCCGCACAGGCGACACGGTGATGTTCGCTGTGCAGGAGGCCAACGAGGACGAGAGTGTCTTCCCCGAGCCGCAGCGCTTCGACATCACCCGCGAACGGATCCCGCACCTCTCGCTGAGCCACGGTGCCCACTTCTGCCTCGGCGCCCACCTGGCTCGAGTGATGCTCCAGTACTTGTTCGTCCGGCTCTTCGAACGCTTCCCCACCGTCCGACTCGCCGTGCCTCTCGACGAGATTACCCCGTTCCGCGAAGCGGTAGCTGGCGCCGTTGACCGGCTTCCCATCACCTGGTAACGCGCTCAGTGCTGTGGCAGCGCCCGGAAACTCTCCACGACCCGGTTGACCGGGGGAAGCACGACCTTGGGATCCGAGCCGGCAGCGGTGAACACCCCGATGGCGTAGTTGGTCGGGTCGTTCTGAACGGTGATCGCCAGGAAACGGATCGAGACCTTCTGCGCGTTGTCTCCGATCCCGCCGTAGATCAGGGCCGGCCGCTGACCCACCTGTTTGGCCTGAGGTGGAAGCACCTGGACATCGTGGTAGTTGCCAGCGACCTGCTGGAAGAACTGAGTGCCGGCCACTGGCAGAGATCCGGATTTGCCGACTCCGAGGGTGATCACCGTGGATTGATCGGGGCTGGTCACCGTGGTGGTGCGGCCCTGTTGGGTGGTCGACCAGCCGACGGGGGCCTCGAAGCGGTACTGGCCAGCGGCGTTGACCACCTCGTGGTTGTCGACCATGCCACTGCTGCTGCCGTGGCTACTCACCAAGGCAATCACCCCGAAAGTGCCGGCCAGCAGCAGAGCCACAACACCGATGAGGCAGGTGATCGGTCGGCTGCGCATCCGGGCGACCCAGGGCAGCTCAGAGATCGAGGTATTCATGAGGGCGCCGATCGTAACGGGAGCGAGTGGGCGGAGATGCCAGTGGGGGGTTGACGAATGATCGTCAACCCCCCACTGGATGTGCGTACTACAAACTGCTGATCACTCAGAGAGTGTGCTTGCCGGCCCGACGACGGGTAGCCGCCACAGTCAGCGCGCCCATCCCGGTGAGCAGGAAGCCACCGGCCAGCAAGGGAGCAACATCAGCACCGGTCTCGGCAAGCTCAGCGCCCTTGCCCTCACCATTGCCGTGCTCTTCACCCTTGTTGTTGTCGCCATGCTCGCCACCCTCACCGTGGTGGTCATCCTTCTTGCCGTGGTCGCGACCCTCGGTCTCGTGCACCAAGGTCTCGGACTGGCCGAGGACCACCAGGAGCAGGCGGTTCAGCACGTTGAGGCGCAGTGCCTCCTGTGCGCTGCCAGCACCCTTAGGGTTGTGGAAGATGACCGATTTGCCCTGGTTGAGCAGCAGGCACAGGATTGCCGACTCACCACAGTCGTTGGGCAGAGCCAAAGCGAAGGGCTGGTCGAGCAGGTATGAGGACCTGCCGTTGCTGTCGATCCCGAGCAGGAACGAGTGCCGCTCCGTTTCTGGCTTGTCTGACTTGGACTTGGAGTCCGAGTGCAGCACATTCAGACCAAGGCCTTCACACGGAGTGGTGATCTTGTCCCGCTTGCCGAGGCACAGGTTCAGCAGCTCATTGGCAGATTCCGCCTTGGTGTGGCCGTGCTCTTTGTCTCGCTCAGCAATGCCGAGACCTTCAGCGACACCCAGGGACAGAATCCCGTTGCACTCGTAGGAGGTCGTGGCGTCCTTGTCATGGCCACCCAGACACAACGCGGCAACACCACCACGAGCGGCGGCAAGCGAGGAGTCGTGGTCCTCAGTGGCCACCGTGTTGTGGTAGAGCAGGTTCAGGCAGAGCAACCCAGTGGTCAGGTTGCACACCTTGAGAAGATCACCGTTGTCACCCTGACGGTTGTGGTCGCGCGAGGATGCGCTGGAGCCGATGATCCGGCTACCGCCCAGGCCGAGCACCGTCGAGTCGGAGTGTGCCTCTCCGTTGTCCTCAATGGTGGCGTCGTACTTGGTGATGTCGAGCAGATGCGACTTGAGCAGATCGATGTCGGCGACGGCGCCGGACGCGTGGTCCGGAGGCTCGGGCTCGTGGATCTGCCCACTGTCCGGGGTGTCATCGCGGTGCACATCACCGTCGCGGTGCCGGTCACTGTCCTGGTGCCGGTCACCGTCATGAGCACCGGTCAGGTTGGGAGCACCAGGAGCCGCACCACCACCGACACTCTGGACAAGGCCGTCCACAGTCTTTTGGAGGTCGCCCGCGGCTGGCCCGGAAGGCACAGTCGAATCATGCGGATCGGGTGCCACCGGACCGCCAGGCACTACCGGGCCGCCAGTGGCACTCATCAACTGCTGCGCCGAGTGGGCAACCTGCGCCGAGGCAGCACCTGGCAGCAAAACCATCGCGGCTGCCGTCCCGGCGGCCATAAGAGCCAGGCGGCGATGCCTCCTGGGCGTGCATGACGTCATGTTCCGGTGTTCCTCCTCGTTCGAGATCACTCCGCGAGAGGGCAGTACGGCCTTCCCTCATAGCGGCCGTGGATCCCTCGTACCCTGGCGTTTGGCGCTCCGGCTCACCGGTGGTGACCGATCCCCGGGCATCCAGGTACCGGCTCAACGACGTGGGACTCGGCACAGATACGACCGAGACCTCAACTATTCCCCGAACGGGGGTTGACCCCTCGACGGATACCTCCATCAAGGGTCATATCGCGGATTTTTACCCCAATGATTTGATGATCATCACTCTAAAGGATTAAAATCAGATGGTGCATCTTACGAAAAGTAGTAATTCGTGGCGTCAAGCCTTGCGACCACGACCCGAGCCGAACACGCTATCGCGGCCGTGGTTCACTACGAGCCGACATGTCACCAGCGCGCCATCGCAGGCCAGTCATGGCTACGCGGTGCACATCACCCCCCGGCCAGAGACCGATGATCGCCGCGGTAGCGGGCGGGCTACTCGCCCTGGGGAGCGTCGCCTGTGGCAACCCGTCCACCGCCCCCTCGCCGCCTGCCGGGTCGGCAACCGTGGCTTCCCCGGGCGTGGCTCCACCGGTCGTGGTCCCGTCGGCACCGCAGCCGGTGGCTGATGGGCCGTGCCGCTATCTGCCGGCTGCGGCGGTCCAGGCGGCCAACGGAGAGCGGGTCACCGCGGTGCGGATCTCCGAGACCAGTCCGGGCCAACCACACCCGGCCTGTTTCTTCCTCACCTACCACGCCGCCGTGCAGCTGCGGACCTGGATCGTGACGGCCACGCCGGCGGTAGCCCGCGCCACCGTCGACGCGGTTGCCCCGGTGGCTACCTCCGACTTGGCCGAGCTTCCCGGCGGGTGGTCGGGCGGCTCGCAACCGACCACCGACGGAGCGGTGTTCGCGATAGCCCGGCAGGGCACCGCAGTCGTGATCACGACCAACCAGCGGCAGACGCTCGGCGCCCGCCGAATCGCCGAGCAGGTGATCACCGCGCTGGGTCTGTGAGCACCTGCCCTACCGCGTCCACCACCGAACCTCCGTGATGGCAGGATAGGCCTGGTGACTGAGCGCACGACAGACCAGACGCAGGTCATCCTGCACACCAGCGAGGGCGACATCCGCGTCACCCTCTTCCCAACCCACGCGCCGAAAACGGTGGCAAACTTCATCGGCCTCGCCGAGGGCAGCAAGGATTACTCCCAGAACAACGCCAAGGGTGAGCTGTCCGGGCCGTTCTACGACGGCTCCCTGTTCCACCGGGTGATCAAAGGTTTCATGATCCAAGGCGGTGACCCGACTGGCACCGGACGGGGTGGGCCTGGCTACCGCTTCGGCGATGAGACTCATCCCGAACTGCAGTTCAACCGGCCCTACCTGCTGGCGATGGCCAACGCGGGCCCCAACACCAACGGCTCACAGTTCTTCATCACGGTCGGCCCCGCGACCCACCTCAACCGCAAGCACACCATCTTCGGCGAGGTGACCGACGACAAGTCCCGCGTAGTGGTAAATGCGATTGCCAGCAAGCCGACCCGGGGAGACCGTCCGGTGGACAACATCGTGATCGAAAAGGTGACGGTCGAGCCGGCCGGGGTGTGACTTGATGACCGGTCCCGCGTGTGTCCGGCACCCGGGCCGGCCAACCGGGGCGAGATGCAACCGCTGCGATCGCCCCGCGTGCCCGGCCTGCCTGCGCGAGGCATCGGTGGGCTACCAATGCGTGGACTGTGTCGGCTCGCAACCGCGCACCTGGGCTGTTCCATGGGCGCAACCGGCCACTACCTCGGTGGTGGTGCCGACCCTCATCGTGATCAATGTTGCGATCTTCTTGGTCACCGTGCTGCAGGCTGGCAGCCTGTCCGACAATACGGGTGCGGAACTGTTCCAGCAGTGGGCGTTGCGGCCAGCGGCGGTCGCCCAGGGCGCGTGGTGGCAGCTGCTCACCGCGGGATTCCTGCACATCGGGCCGCTCCATCTGGCCGTCAACATGTACGCGCTGTGGGTGATCGGCCGGGATTTGGAGAAGGTGCTGGGCCGGGCCCGCTTCGTGGCGGTGTACCTGGTCTCGTTGCTCGGTGGGTCACTGGTGGTGTACCTGGTCTCATTGCTCGGTGGGCCACTGGCGGTCTTGCTCCACGCGGAGTGGGCAAGGCAGACCGCGGGCGCGTCGGGAGCGGTGTTCGGGCTGATGGGCGGCCTCGTCGTGGTGCTGATGCGGCTGCACCTCTCGCTGCGACCTGCGCTGACCATCATCCTGCTGAATGTGATCATCAGCTTCGCGTTGCCGAACATCTCCATCCTGGGTCACCTCGGCGGACTGGCATTCGGCACGGCGATCACGGCCGTGATGGTCTACGGCCCCACGAGCCGATAGCACAGGTCATCCACAGGCTTTGTCCACACTGGGGATGAATGACAACCGTGTTGTTCCTAGCGCCAGCGCATGGTCATCAGCAGCCCGGTGACCATGAGCGCGAAGCCGATCAAGAAATTCCAGTTGCCGAGACTGTTCAGTAACGGGATCTTGTCGATGGCCAGGTAGTTGACTACCAGCCACAACAAGCCCAGCAGCATCAACCCGAGCATGACAGCGACGTAGAACGGGTGCGAGGGGCCCGCGACGCGGACCCTCACCGGGCCCAGCTGGTCGGCCGGCGGGGTGTAGACCGGCTTCTTGCGGACCTTCGACTTTGGCATGGTCATTTCCTCGCTCGATGGGCGGCCTCGGATGACGTCCGGACTTGGACGGCCGCGGGAGGGGGTCGCTGCGAACACGTTAACCTAGTGCCGCTGCCGCACCGGTGAGGAGGTTTTGTGAGCCATGGTCTGCCCCCTAGCCCGGGCTACCCTGTCCAGGGTTCCGCGCTATCCCGCTGGCGCGCAGACCCCGCGCGGACGGCGGTTCGCGGGGTAGGTGAGCTGCTCCTGACCGCGGGCCTGGTAGTGCTGCTGTTCGTCTACTACGAAGCCTACGTCACCAACTGGTCCTCGGCGCAGAAGCAACGCGAGGCCACCGCCAAGTTGGATGACATCTGGCTCAACGGGCGGGGTTTGGTGGACCGGCCGATCAAGAGCGCGGGTATCGCCAAGATCTACGTCCCGGCGTTCGGACCCGATTTCGTGTTCACCGTGCTGCAGGGCACCGACCCGGACACCCTGGCGATTGGACCAGGCCACTACCAGAGCACCGCCTCACCCGGTCAAGTCGGCAATTTCGCGGTCGCCGGGCACCGGGTCGGCAAGGGCTCGCCGTTCAACTCCCTGGATATGCTCTCATCCTGCAATGCCATCGTGGTGGAGACGGCCGACCGCTGGTACGTCTACCGGGTGCTGCCCTTGCAGGGTGAGTCCGCCGGCTGGGCCGCGGGCAAGGGGACCCAGCCGCAGTGTCGAGGTGTGGAGCCATTGCCCGGCCGCTACGCGAACGTCGTGGGCAAGGCGGTCGTCCTCCCCACCCAGGTCGAAGTGATCGCGGCGATTCCTGGCCAGCCTGGCCGGGTACCCGTCAGCCGGCTGATCACGCTGACCACGTGTCACCCCCAGTTCTCTGCCCGGCAGCGGCTCATCGTGCACGGCGTCCTGGTCTCTTCGTCCAAGAAGCTCGAGGGTCAACGCCCCGTCGAGCTGACCGCCGGCGCCTGAGGGAGGCTCCATGTACAGCTGGATCTGGCGGCACCTGCCTGGCTCACGCGTAGTGAAAGTCCTGCAAGCCCTGCTCCTGGTGGCTGCGGTCGTCACGTTGCTGTTTCTGGTGGTGTTCCCGTGGCTGGAACCCCAGCTGCCATTCAACGCGGTGACCACTGCTTCGTGAGTGCGTAACAGTGTTATAACACTGTTACGCACTCAC
>JBOHFG010000171.1:0-1207 GCA_050699575.1 Pseudonocardiaceae bacterium | reverse complement strand
TCGGCCGTCGGCTGCGGCTGATCCGCAATTCCCGGAAGAAGGGACTGCGGGTGATCGCTGGCCTGGCCGGGATGAGCAAGTCGAAGCTGTCCCTCATCGAGCGCGGAGAGATCGCGCTCGACAGCCGCTCGGACATCGTGGCTCTAGCCAACGCGCTGCAAATCTCACCCTCGGAGCTGGTCAGGCTGCCGGTACCGGCGCCGGGCAACGGGGACGCTGGGGCTGCGGAGGGTGAGGTGCGCAAGGCGCTGACGGCGGTCAGCCGCAACCGGCCTGGCGGGCAGGTGTTTCCTCTCGATGTGTTGCGGATCCGGGTGCGGGAGCTGCTCGTCGCCTTGCGTCAGTGCCGACTGGCCGAGGTTGGCGCCGCGCTGCCCGCGCTGGTCCGGGATCTGCATACGTCGATCGCGGCCGGGCGGGACGTGGCCGAGTTGTTGGACCTGGTGGTACTGCTGCACACGCAGGGCAGCCATTCATGGCTGCGGGTCATCGGTGCTGAGGTGGACCTGCGTTCACTGGCCACCTTGGTGGGCCGCCAGGCCGCCGAGCACCGCGACGAGCCGACCACGATGGGCCTTGCCGTGTGGGCTGACGGACTGGTGATGCTCGGGGCAGGTGACTTTGACCTGGCCCGGGCCGAGCTGGACTCGGTGGCCGTACCGACGAACAGCCCTGCGTCGATGCAGCTGGCGGGCATGTTGGCGCTATGCCGGTCGCTGGTGGCCGCGGCGGACAAGCGCCTGGCGGACGTGGACGCGGCCTTGCGCTACGCCGGCGAGCTGGCGCAGCGCACCGGGGAGGGCAACGCCTACTCATTGGGATTCGGTCCTACCAACGTCGGCCTATGGCGGATGGCCGCGGCCTTGGAGGCCAAGGACTATGAGGGGGTTGTCACCATCGCAGAAAGCCTGAACCCCCAGGTACATCCCAACAGGTCGCGTCAGGCTGCGTACTGGATCGACTACGGCCGCGCGCTGGCTCGGCTGCGGGGACGGCAGGACGACGCCGTGATCGCATTCCACCATGCCGAGGTGATTTCTCCGCTGCACACGGTGCGCAACCCGTTCGTCCGTGAGGTACTCGGTGAGCTGCTTGTGCGCTCGCGTCGGGACACGGTCGGGCGGGAGTTACGGGGGATGGCGTATCGGGCGGGTCTGTCGGTGTAGTTCCTCCGGTGATGTCCAATCTTTTGGACACCCGGCCGCTG
>JBOHFG010000170.1:0-41127 GCA_050699575.1 Pseudonocardiaceae bacterium | reverse complement strand
TACTCGCAGTCCTCGACCGCACCGGTGGCAACCCAAACCGAGCCAACCTCAACGACCTAGTCGAGGAAACCGTACGAGCCGCCACCGCAATCGTCGTAGCCGCCGAACTACGCCGCATCATCACCGAACTGCGAACCCGCGCCGACGAACTCAACCCCGCCGACAGTAAACAATGATCATACACACCGTGCGGGCTTCATTGTTACCGTGTCACCGCTGCTGCGCGCTGACGCCGCCCACCACGGCAAGAGCCGGAGCATGATCGCCGAAAGTCGCCTTCTATACTCGACAGGCAGGGGGCACCGCGGTGGACCCAGACCACACCCCGCAGCAATCACGCCCGCGGGTGCCTGACCCGCAGTTGCTCACCAAGACCCCGGCTGGCGGCCGGTCAGCTACCCGAGAGCTCCTGCGCGGCAAGCTCGATGACGCCGCTGCCGAGATCGACGCGGGCGACTGGGCCGACGCAGCGGAACTGGCACGTCGGTACCTGCCTGATGACCGCACATGAGTGATCCTGACGAGCTGCTCGAGCTTCGGATGGCCGCCAGCACCGTTGGTCACGTCTGAACGGTCGGCGCTGGGAAACTCGATCAGTCGGACTTCAGCGTGACGGTCACCACCAGCGGTCGCCCGTCGCGAACCAGGGAGATCGACACCCGTTCGCCGATAGCCCGCTCGCGAACGGCCACGGCCAGGGTGTCGGCGCTGCCGATGGTCCGGTTACCGACCTTGGTGATCACATCGTTTTCCAGGATGCCGGCTTCGGCAGCGGCGCTGCCCTGCTGCACGTTCTGCACCCGGGCGCCGTCGGACTTGCCATCGGTCACCGACGCGGTGTTGACGCCCAGCTCGGCGTGCTGGTAATGCCCGGTGCGGATCAGTTGCTGGGCGATCGTGCGGGCGGTGTCGATCGGGATGGCGAAGCCGAGCCCGATGGAGCCTCCCTCGCTGGCGCCCAAAGTGCGGATCGCGGTGTTGATGCCCACCACCGCGCCGGCCGAGTCCACCAACGCGCCGCCGGAGTTGCCCGGGTTGATCGCCGCGTCGGTCTGGATCGCGTCGATCACCGCATTGCCGTGACCACCATCCCCCTCCAGCCGCACCGGCCGGTCCACCGCGCTGACGATGCCGCTGGTCACCGTGCCGGCCAGGCCGAGCGGGGACCCGATGGCGATGACCGGATCGCCCGGCTTCAACGTCGATGAACGGCCCAGCTGCGCCACCGTCGGGTTGGCGACCTCCACCTTGACCACGGCGAGGTCGGTCTTGGGATCCCGGCCCACGATCCGCGCCACCCGGCGGGTGCCGTCACTGAACACCGCTTCCAGGGTGGCCTGCGGGATGTCCGCGGCAGGAGCCACGACGTGGTTGTTGGTCAGCAGGTAGCCGTGGCCGTCGATCACCACGCCGGAACCGAACCCGCCCTGATCGCCGACCCGGAACTCCAAAGACACCACCGCAGGCAGCACCCGGCTGGCTACTGCCGCCACCGAGCCGGCCGGGCGATCGGTCGCCGGCTGTACCTGCGCCAGGGTGAAACCCGGATCGTTGAGCAGCGCGCCGCCTTCAGCGGTCAGCCGGCCCACGAGTCCGCCGACTCCGCCAATCAACAGCACCACCGCCCCTAGTGCCGCAAGTGCCCGGGTGCTCAGCCGCCGGCCGAACAGCACGTCCACCAGGCTCAGCCGAGCTCCTGGTCGCGGCTCGTCGGAGTCGGCGGGGCGGGGCGCAACCGCGGGGGCACCTAGCACAGCGGCCGCTCCGGGGTCACGCCACGGGTCGCGTCCGGCGCCCGGTGGCCACAGCCTGTCCGATCCGCCCCCGTCCGATCCGACACAGGGCTGGACGCCGTTGCTCCCGGGCGGGCGCTGCAGCTGGTCAGTGGATCCCAACGGCCTACCGAACGTTGCCGCGAGCGCCTCCAGAGGCGACGGGGCAACGGACCAGGCATGCCTGCCCTCATCCGGCTGATCGGCGAAAGCTCCAGGCACTCCAGGCGGCCGGCCGAACGCTTGGGCCGCGACTGGGTCGACGGGGGGTCGCCGCACTGGTGCCGGGGCGAACTTCGGCAGCTTGATCTGACCTTCCGTCATGAAAGGCAGATCGGCTTCGTGATTGTCAGGCGGTGCCATGATCTCCCGGGTCAGGCGTGGATGAGAGACCGCTTAGTCTGCCCCCACCCTGGTGAAATGTGCGTAGCGCCGTTATCGCCCGATCCAACGACCCAGTAGTGAGGGTCCGGTGCCCCAACGGTGGCTCGTACCCAACGACCCGGCAGGGGCCCGGCCCAGGCCGGCGAGCTCAACGACGGCACCGTCGGCAGTCACCGCCAGTCCAGGAGGAGCATCGGGCAGATCAGCGGTGCGGGGGATGTCACGCAACGCGGCGAGCAAGTCGGCGGGAGCCAACGGGCACTGCGCCGAACGAACCGCGCTGCGGGCCTGGCGTTGCGCGGCGACATCTGCGGCACAGGATTGACATACCGCCAGGTGGGCGGCAGCACGATCGTGAGCGAGGGGCTCAAGCTCGTGGTCGACAAAGGCCACCACGGCGTCCACGGCCAAGTGCTGTCCTGCGTTGAGGCCGGCAAGCATCTCGGCGAAGGTGCGGCCGCGCAGGTCCGTCATCCAGCCTCCTTCTCAGCGTGGGCGCGCCGCTGTTCGAGCGCTGCCCTGAGCGCCTGCCTGCCGCGGTGGATCCGGCTGCGAACTGTCCCGAGCTTGACCCCGAGCGTGGCACCGATCTCCTCGTAGGACAGACCCTCTACGTCACAGAGTACGACAGCGGCCCGGAACTCGGGCACGAGATTGTCCAATGCCTCCTGCAGATCAGGATCAAGATGGGTCGCGGTGTAGACCTGCTCGGGGCTGAGCCCACTGCCCGCGAGCCGGTCGGTGTCCTCAGGCAGGCCTTCCATCCGCAGCCGGGAACGGCGGCGCACCATGTCCAAGAACAAGTTGGTGGTGATCCGGTGCAGCCAGCCCTCGAACGTGCCGGGTTTATAGGACCCCAGACTGCGAAAAACCCGGATGAACGTCTCCTGGGTGAGATCTTCGGCATCGTGGGGGTTGCCGGAAAGGCGGTACGCCAACCGATACACCCGGTCGGCATGCTCTCGCACCACGTGATCCCACGAGGGTGGCGACCATGCCTCGACTGCCCGAGTCAGCTCGTCGTCAGCCCGGACGAGGGGAATCGCCTGCACGGGGGCGGTAGGATCGCCACAGCGGGTCTCGGCGGCCATCGGCTTGATCTCCCACCTCCGGGGTTGAGTGACAGGCGCGTAGTACAACACTGGAGCGGCCAGCAATGTTTCACAACAGGTTTTCCCGCCAGCCGGCCCACCAAACTCCTGTCCCATGATGACCCGCCAGCGTGTGCCTCGGGTAAGGGGCGACTAAGAAGATCCTGAGAGTGCGACACCTCCGGCGGGGATCCACTGACTCCGGCGCGGCGCCACCCAGCTGGCGCCAGGAGCGGCGCTAGGCTGCGCAGCGTGAGGTCCACCAGCAGCGTAGACGGGCCCTCCAGCAGCGCCGCCCACGAGTACGTGGAAAGCTTCATCGCTGAGGACGGGATACTAGCCGTGGCGCGCGAGCGCGGGCAGGAGTTGGGCTGCACCCCGATCGGACCTGGTGGTGGCGCCGCGCTGCGATTCCTGGCCAGTGCGCTCGCCGCCCGTGCCGTCGTTGAAGTGGGTACTGGCGCAGGCACCAGCGGGCTGTGCCTGCTGCGCGGGATGGCTTCCGACGGAGTGCTCACCTCCATTGATGTCGAACCCGAGCATCAACGCGCCGCCCGGCAGACGTTCACCGAGGCCGGGTTCCCGACGTCGCGCTATCGATTGATCATGGGGCAAGCCCTGGACGTGCTGCCCCGGCTCACCGACGGCGGCTACGACCTGGTGTTCGTCGACGCTGCACAATCCGAGTACCCGCGCTATCTGGAGACCGGCGTGCGGTTGCTGCGCCCGGGCGGGGTGATCGTGTTCGACAACGCCCTCTGGAGTGGCCCAGTGGCCGATCCCACGTTGCGGGACCCTTCATCAGCTGCGCTGCGCGAGGTCACCACCATGGTGCGCGACACCGACACCCTCATCCCCCTGATGCTCCCCCTGGGCAACGGCCTCCTGCTGGCCCTACGCACCTCCTGAACGCGCGCGCCGCCAACCTGGTTGTCCCCGCTCACACCGGGACGATCTCGACGTGGATTCCGGACGCGGCGGCCAACCCGACGAGATCGTCGGGGTCTGAGGTCAGAATGAGATCGTCGTCTCCGGCGAGCAGCACCACCGCGGCGTCGATCACATCGCTGCCGCACGCCTCTCTCAGCAGCACACCGGCACGCTTGCCCAGCTCCCCGTCCAACGACACGATCTCGATATGCGGGAGCAGTTGCGCCACACCGGCCTGCCGACCCGACTCACCGCGCCACACCTGGCCGACCACACCGCCATGCGTCACCGGCGCCCGCCCAGCCAGGCGTTCCCGCTTGATGCTGGTGGCCAGCGCTCGGCTGCCCCGCTCAACCGCAAGCAGCGCCCCGGCATCGAGCACCAGCGTCATGCCGGCCGCCGGATCGAACCGCCCCGTACGACGATGGCCCGCGCCCGCATATCCCGGGCCACCTCGTCCATCTCGGCTTCGGTGATCTCACCGTGCTCGGCCTCGAAGGCCTGGATGAACTCGTCGATCCCCCGGAGCCGACGATCATGCTCCGCCTGGCGGCGCAGCGCATCGTTAACCCAGCTGCTCAAGCTGGCGGCCGCACCAGCGGACACCGTCGCCTGCCCAGCCTCCACCAGGTCCGCATCAACCGACACTGACAGTCGCCGCTTCTCGCTCATACAACAATCCTACAGTAGTACCACGTCCGTGGTACTACTGTCAGTCAGTCACCGCGGAGTGAGTCGCCAGAGCGAGGTGGTCTCTGCCGCGCGCGCCGCATACAGCGGATCGGTGCGATCGCTCGCACGGGGGTGCCTCGGCTTGGCATCCAGCCGGCCGACAACGTCCACACCGGACTCCTCGAACAAGGTCAGCAGCTCCTCCCTCGTGCGCAAGCCCAAATGCTCAGCGAGGTCGGAGAGCACCAACCACCCCTCACCACCCGGCTGGAGATGACCGGCCAAGCGGCCAACGAAAGCACGCAGCATCCGGCTGTCAGGATCGTAAACCGCGCGCTCAAGCGGTGAACTGGGCTTCGCCGGGACCCATGGCGGGTTGCACACCACCAGCGGAACGCGGCCCTCGTCAGGGAAGAGATCGGCTTCGACGACATCCACCCGACCGGCCAGCCCCAGGCGGGTCACGTTCTCGCGGGCGCAGGCCACTGCGCGCGTGTCCTGATCGGTCGCGACCACCCGGCCGACTCCCCTGCGGGCCAGCAGCACGGCCAGCACACCAGTTCCCGTGCCGACGTCGTAGGCCGCGCCCAGCGACGGCAGCGGTGCCTTAGCAACTAAGTCCACGTATTCGCCTCGAATCGGCGAAAACACGCCGTAGTGCGGATGGATACGGGCATCCAGCGCCGGGATCGTGACCCCTTTCTCGCGCCATTCGCGGGCGCTGATCATGCCAAGCAGTTCCCGCAGCGAAAGCACGAATGGCTCATCCATCGGGCATCCGGCCTCGACACAGGCCTGTCGAACATCCGGAGCCCGGCGCAGCGGGATGACGCACCCCGTTGCGAACGGCACCAGCAGCATGCCCAGCGTCCGCGCGCGCTGCGCCCGTGTCTGACGGTACTGGTGAAAAGCGAGCGCGGGCGAGGGCCCGTACCCGCGACGCGTGCGGTCCACCCGACGCCCAAGCGCTGCCAGCAGCTGGCGGGCGTTCGGAAAGTCCCCTCGCCACAGGATTGCGGTGCCCTCACATACCAGGCGATAAGCGACATCAGCCTTGACCCGGTCGTCTGCGACAACCACCCGCGTGGGCAGCGGGGCTCCGCTTTCCGAACGCCACAACGCGGACCGGGTCTCTCTGCCTTTATCGGTCCAGTCGAGAACAGCCCGAGGATTTGCCATCAGGTAGGCACCTGTTCCACCAGAATCAATTGTCCTTCCCGGGCTTCGTGGCCGAGAGGATGCTGTAGAACCACGCGCCGTGGCGCAGCGCCTGGTACTGGCGTATCGAAGCGATCACATTGCCGTGCTGGACAACCGAGCGGATTCCCGTGATGCGGCCGAATACGGCCAGCGGGTAGGTCCAGTACGCCAGGCGATAAAGTCGACGGAGCGACGGGCGGGTGTGCACGGTCACGTCGTCGAGCCGAGGTTCGGCGAATCCGGCGGCAGCCAGGTGCGCCAGGTGTTCACTGGGAGTGTCGATGTCAGGGACAGCCCAGCCCTCGAGCCACTCGTGCACCAGTTGCTCGCCGGTCAAGTCCAGCGGGCGGGCAACCCGGACGAAGTCGGCCACCACCACCCGTCCACCGGGGCGCAGCAACCGGGCAGCCTCCTGGTAGAAGGCCGCCTTGTCGGGCGCATGGCACATGCTCTCCACAGCCCACACGATGTCGAAACTCGCGTCCGGGAAAGACGTGGCGGTGAAGTCGGCCTGCTCAAATCTGACCCGGTCGGCCAACCCACGCTGGGCGGCGTAACCCCGCGCCATCATGACCTGCCTGGCGGCCAAGGTAATCCCGACGACCTCAGCGCCGCGCTCCGCGGCCAGCCACAAGCTGCTGCCGCCAACCCCACAGCCGGCATCCAGAACCCGCTCACCAGGCTGGATCTGCACCCGGTCGGCCAGTACCCGATTCATGTTCTTCAGCGCATCGGTATGCCCGCGGGTGCTGTGGTCGGTGTAACCGAAATGGACCGCCAAATTGTCCTGGTTGAGCCAGAGCACCCGGTAGTCGATCCAGGTCTCGTCGTAGTAGCCGACGATCGCCTCGGTGAGCGAACGGGTCGGCTGCCGGTCGGGCGCCTCGTCCCGGGTTGTCATCAGAATGTGCCTCGTTCCCCTTGGCGGTGCGATGCTCAGCGGCGGCGGATCAGCAGCACAGCGGCGAACGGCCACAGGGCCTGGGCGCCAGCCAGTACCCGCTCGGACAGCCCGATCCGCGGGCCGTCGCCGAAGAGCTCGACTCCGAACCAGCCCAACAGCCCGAGCAGGCCCGCGGCGGCAGACAGCCAGACGGCCCGTCCGGGCTCGGCACCGCGTCCCGTAGCCAACGCAGGCCACAGCGACAGCGCCGGGAAGACGACCGAAGCGACGGCGGCGTGCGCCAGCGAATCACCGGTGACCGGGAGCGGAAGCGCAGCCAGCACGACGGTGGCAATCCCACCGGCAGCAAGCAGCAGGCGACCCGGAACAGCCACCGGCCGAAGCCCCACAGCCGTGACCACGTGGCACACACCGACCCCGACGAGAGCCGTGGTCATGATCCACGGCTCAGTGGCACCACGGGCAGCCAGCGCACTGATCGTCTGGCGCACCGAGTCGAAACCACCCAGCTGCCGGGCCGCGGCGAGTTGCCAACCCCCGATCAGCAGCACCGGAGCACAGGCCGAGGACAGCACAGCCCACCACGACACCGTTCGCACCGGGCCACGCTAGCCCACCGGCTCACTCCGCACGGGCACCCTTGCCCAACACGACGACAGCACCACCGCTGACCGTGTATCGCTCTCGGTCCACGTCCGGGTCCACGCCGACCTGGGCGCCGTCGGGGATCACCACGTTCTTGTCCAGGATTGCCCGGCGGACCACGGCGCCCTTCCCGACCCGCACACCGGGCATCAGCACGCTGCCCTCGACGTGGGCACCGGCCTCGACCATGACGTCGTTGGACAGCACCGAGTGGCTCACGTGCGAAGCCGACACGATCGAGCCCGCCCCCACGATCGACTCCTGGGCGGTGCCGCCCTGGACAAACTTCGCCGGCGGCAGCGGAGGCATCGCGGTGCGGATCGGCCAGGCCTGGTTGTACAGGTTGAACACCGGATGCACCGACACGAGGTCCATGTGCGAGTCGTAATAGGTGTCCAACGTACCGACATCGCGCCAGTAGCCGCTGTCGCGGTCGGTGGCGCCGGGCACCACGTTGTCAGCAAAGTCGTACACCGCCGCCTCCCCGACATCCACCATCATCGGGATCACGTCGCCGCCCATATCGTGATCAGAATCGTGGTTGGCGCCGTCCGCGCGGAGCGCGGACACCAGCAGCTTCGTGGTGAACACATAGTTACCCATCGATGCGAAGGTGACGTCAGGATTGTCCGGCGTGCCCGGTGGTGTCGCCGGTTTCTCCAAGAATTCGGTGATCTGTCCGGAGCTGTCGGCGTCGATACAGCCGAAGGCGCTGGCCTGTTCGCGCGGTACCCGGATTCCGGCCACGGTCACGCCCGCGCCCGTGGCGATATGCTGCTCCACCATCTGTGACGGGTCCATCCGGTACACGTGGTCGGCACCGAAGACGATGATGTGCTCCGGCGCCTCGTCATAGACCAGGTTGAGCGACTGAAAGATTGCGTCCGCGCTGCCCGTGTACCACCGCGGGCCGAGCCGCTGCTGTGCAGGCACCGGGGTGATGTACTGGCCCAGCATCGAGGAGAGCCGCCACGTCGTGGTGATGTGCCGGTCTAACGAGTGCGACTTGTACTGCGTGAGCACGCAGATCCGGATGTATCCGGCGTTGACCAGATTGGAGAGCACGAAGTCGATCAACCGATAGCTTCCACCGAACGGCACAGCCGGCTTGGCCCGGTCTGCCGTCAATGGCCACAACCGCTTTCCTTCACCGCCGGCAAGGACGATGCCCAGCACGTGCGGCTGTCCCTTCACGAAAGCTCACCCTAGCCCGGGTTGCTCAGTAGAGCCACGTGAGACCCGTCCGAGGTCATCGAAATGTGCACCGGCTCAGCCGGTCGTGTCTGTTCACCGGCTCAGCCGGCGGTGCCTGATTACCGGCTCAGCCGGTGTTAGCGCTAGCGTGCCGCAGCGTGCGTATCGGAGTCCTGACCCGGGAGTACCCGCCCGAGGTGTACGGCGGAGCCGGGGTGCACGTCAGCCACCTGGTGCCCGAGCTGCGGGCGCGGTGTGAGGTCGAAGTGCATTGCTTCGGCGCCCCCCGCTCAGAAGCGCCCCATCTCGACGTGCACAGCCACGCTGTCGCACCGGCGCTGGCCAGCGCAAACCCTGCCCTGCAGACCTTGTCGGTAAACCTGGCGATGGCCAACGCGGTGAGTGGCGTGAACTTGGTGCACTCACACACCTGGTACGCCAACATGGCGGGCCACCTGGCCCAGACCCTGCATGGCGTGCCGCACGTGGTCACAGCGCACTCGTTGGAGCCCCGCAGGCCCTGGAAGGCCGAGCAGCTCGGCGGGGGGTACCGGGTGTCCTCGTGGGTGGAACGCACCGCCTACGAGCACGCCGACGCCATCATCGCGGTCAGCAACGGCATGCGGGCCGACGTGCTGGACTGCTACCCGGCCGTGCACCCGGAACGGGTACACGTGGTGCGCAACGGTATCGATGCCCACTTCTACCGCCCGGTCCAGGAGACCGACGTGGTTCGCCGACTCGGGGCCGACCCGGCGCGGCCAATCGTCGCCTTCGTGGGACGGATCACCCGGCAGAAGGGCGTCGGGCATCTGCTGGCGGCGGCCCATCACATCGATCACGGCGCGCAGTTGCTGCTGTGCGCAAGCGCGCCAGACACGTCGGAGATCGAAGCCGAGGCCCGGGCGGCCGTAACCGAGCTATCCGCAACCCGCCCCGGGGTGATCTGGGTGCCGGACCGGTTGCCCAACGAGGACATCCGGCAGGTGCTGTCCGCAGCCACCGTCTTCGCCTGCCCGTCGGTCTACGAGCCGTTGGGGATCGTCAATCTCGAGGCGATGGCCTGCGGCACCGCGGTGGTCGCCTCTGCAGTCGGGGGGATCCCCGAGGTCGTCGACGACGGCGTCACCGGCCTGTTGGTGCCCTACGACGAGCACGACCCGGAAGGGTTCGAGCAAGGGCTAGCGCACCGCATCAACGATCTAATAGCCGACCCGCACCGGGCCACCGCAATGGGCCAAGCCGGCCGCAAACGCACTCTCACCGAATTCTCCTGGCCCACCGTAGCCGACCGCACCCTCCACCTCTACCACCAACTCCTCTCCTAAGTCCTCCCGAGCCTCCCTGAGCCCGACATGGAGACATATCGGGGCTATTAGCACCTCGATAGCCCCGATATGTCTCCATGTCGGGGGATTGGCCGTGTCAAGAGGGGGAGGGCGTCTTCCGTGGATCCGAGGCCGTTACGGCCGGTGTACTGACCGCTGACCAGTTGCGCGGACCCCAGTTCCGCCGCCTGTACCGCGACGTCTATCTGCCCTCCGCAATGCCCATCACGCATCCAGTGTGCTGTGAGGGAGCAGCACTCGCTCTGCCGACGGCTGCGGTGATCACGGGCCGCTCGGCGGCAACTCTGCGGGGAATCCCTTTGGCCCGCCATCGACCCAGTCGAGATCGTCGTGCCGTTGGAGACGCGGATCGCACAGCGGAGCGGCGTGGATGTACGTCGCAGCGACATCGCTACCGACGAGAAAGCGCAATGGTCGCGAATCAGCCTGGCCACGCCGCTACGGATGTCTTTGGACCTGCTCCTTGACCGTGCACTACCGGATGCGGTGGCCGACCTCGACGCCGTGTTGCGAACCGGAACGATTGATCTTGATGCGGTGCGGCAGATGGTCAACGAGCGAAGCGACCGAGGCATCGTCAAGGCACGCCACGCGCTCGAGCTGGCCGACCCACGGGCAGAGTCGCGGCCGAAGTCCCGGCTGCGGGTCCACCTGGTGCTCGATGGCCTCGAGCCGCAGCCGCAGTACCTGGTCTGCGATTGTCAGGATGTGGTCGCCGCAGTCCGAACCGCCCTCGCCCGGTGACAAGCTCCGACATCAAGCTCCGACATGGAGACATATCGGGGTTATTCGGCCCCCGATATGTCTCATGTCGGGCTGGGGTTCGTGCCAAGATGGGCTCGTGCTTCGACGGTTTGCTCGATCTCGGCTGGCACGGTTGTTCACCCGGTTCGCAGTGGGCACCGTGGTGTCTACCGCATGCAGCCAGCTGGCGTTCGTACTGCTGTTCGGCGTGCTCGATGCCTCGGCCGCAGTGGCCGGCACGGTGGCTTTCCTGGCCGGGGCGGTACCGAATTTCGTCATCCATCGGTTCTGGACGTGGCAACGCTCCGGGCCGGTCGGGATGCGCCGCGAGCTGCTGCCCTACCTAGTGGTGATCATGGCCAGTGGCGTGGTGGCAATCGGCATCACCACCAGCGTCGATCGGCTGGTCGACTCCACCATTGATGATCACGCGCTGCACACCGCCATCATCGCAATCGTCTTCAGCCTCAGCTATCTGCCGATCTTCGTGGTCAAGTTCGCGCTGCTAGATCGGTTGGTCTTCGGTGGCACCGAAGACGATCTCCGGCGCCGTGTCCAGGACTCTCGCGCCCAGGTGCCTACCAGCACCCGGGCGTAACGCATCCCCTACTGGAGTTAGTCATCGGCGCGGAGCCTAGCCGGTGAACGAGCAGACCAACTCGATCAAGGTGCGGGTGCCGAATCCGGTGCCGCCAGCGTTGACCTCGTCATAATGCTGCTCGGCCCGCGCCGGGCCGGCGATGTCCAGATGTGCCCAGGGCAGCCCGGCGGTGAACTCGCGCAGGAACAGCGCCGCCGTGATGCCGGCGGGTCCAGGCGGGCACTGCCGCAGATCAGCGATCTCGGAGCGGACCTCAACGGCGTGATCATCGATCAGCGGCATCGGCCACCACGCCTCACCGGCAGCCTCACCAGCAGCCTGAATGCGCTGGGCAAGGTCGGGCTCGGAGCTGAACAGGCCGCCGGTACGCAAACCCAGTGACACCTTCATCGCCCCGGTCAGGGTCGCGACGTCGACCAGGGTGGTAGGCGCCAGCGTGCGCACCGCGTGGGCCAGCGCATCGGCGAGCACCAGCCGGCCCTCCGCGTCGGTGTTGGTCACCTCGGTGGTAGTGCCACCCACGTGCCGCACTATGTCGCCCGGGCGATATGCCGACCCGGACACGTGATTTTCCGCACACGGCACCAGCCCCGTCACCCGCAGTGGCAGCTTCAACCGGCCGACAGCCAGCAGTGCCGCGATCACCGCAGCGCCCCCGGACATGTCCGTGCGCATCAGGTGCATGCCGTCAGCCGGCTTGATCGAGATCCCCCCGGTGTCGAAGGTGATCCCCTTACCGATCAGCACCAGGTGCTCGCCGGTGGTCATTGCTAGATCCACCTCGGGGGGCTGCCAGACCAGCTCGAGCAACCGTGGCGGGCGGGCCGAGCCGCCGCCGACCGCCAGCACTCCCCCGAAGCCGTGCTCGGCCAACCAGTGCTCGTCGCGCACGGTGGCCCGCAGACCGGGCACGGTGGCGGCCAAGCGGGCCGCGGTATCAGCGAGCCACGCCGGGTCCTTGAGCCCGCTCGGGGTGTTGACGAGATCCCGGGCCAGCCCGGTGGCCCGGCCGAGCACCTGGGCCCTGGCGACGGCGTCAGCCAGCGGCCCCGACCCGTCACCGAGCGGGGGGATGAGAGCAACTGTGGTCCTCGTCGACGACGAGCGTGGCTGACCGCCGGCCGAGCCGGCAATCGGGCTACCGCCGGCCGAGCCGGCAATCGGGCTACCGTTGTTGGTCACGCGGTAACGGTGCGAGCCCACCACACACCCCAGGGCCAGGGAGGCCGCCTGGCCGGCTGTCGTGCCGGGCGGCAGATGCACCTGCACGGTATCTAGGGCGCCTGGGCCCGGTACCTCGCCGTCCCTCCGCCCCGAGAGGGCTCGGACCAGCGCTGCACCGGCCGCCCGCCAGTGCTCCGCGCTGCCCTGTCCGGCGCCCAGCAACCACCCATGATCGGGTTGGGCCGTGGGCAGGGGCACCACCTGCACCGAACCCGCGGCGCCGGTCACCCGGTACTGGGTCAGCCACTGCTCGTCCACGCCGAGCTGGTCCGCACCAGGACCCAGGATCGGCGGGTCATCCGCTATCGAAGGATGTGAGGACTCGCCGATCACCACGATCTCAGGCACCCCGAGAGCGCGTTGTGCTTGCACCCGGACCTCCACCAGCGGGGTCGGGACCTGCGGTGTCACGTGCACTGATGTCTCCGGCTCAGTTCGCGGCGAGGCCCCGGTGCGCGCCGGGCGGCGCCTACCGAGGCCACGGGACAACGGACGTCTGACGGCCGTCACTCCACGACGGCTCGCAGTGCCTCGCCGAGTTCACCGGCCTCGTCCGCCGATATCTCGACGACGAGCCGGCCACCGCCCTCGAGCGGGACGCGCATCACGATGCCTCGCCCCTCCTTCGTCACCTCGAGGGGACCGTCGCCGGTCCGGGGCTTCATGGCCGCCATAGCGTGCTCCCTCCGTGCAATTCGTCACCGCAGGTGGCCACCCGAGACCGGTGACCCCCTGCATTCTCCCTTATCGACCTCGAAACCCGAAAAGCAACCGATGATCTCGGATGTTCGCCGGTGCCGTAGCTCACCCAGCGGTGCGGCGGAAGCAGCCGGCTAGATGATCATCGACCATCCCCGTGGCTTGCATGAGCGCATAGCAGGTGACGGGACCGACAAAGGTGAAACCCCGGCGGCGCAGCGTCCGAGCCATCGCCTCGGACTCGCTGGTCCGCACTGGCACGTCGGCCATGGTGTGCGGCGCGGGCCGCCCAGTGAGGTCCGGCGCGAAGGACCACAGCAGGGTGTCCAGGTCCTCGTCCAGCTCGGTCACCGCTCGAGCGTTGCGCACCGTCGCCTCGATCTTGGCGCGGTTGCGGACGATGTCGGCGTCACGCAGCAGCCGGTCCACCTCATCGTCAGTGAATGCGGCGACCGTTGCTGGCCGGAAGCCGGCGAAGGCACGGCGGAAGGCGTCGCGCTTGCGCAGAATCGTCAGCCAGGACAGACCCGACTGGAACGCCTCGAGGCTCAGCCGCTCGAACAGGGCAACCTCACCATGCACCGGCACCCCCCACTCCGTGTCGTGATAATCGCCATAGTCGGGGGCCGAGCCTGCCCACGAGCACCGCAGCCGGCCATCCGTTCCGGGCACAGCCCCGGGGCTCATTGGGAGGCTGGTCTGGGGTAGGTCCGGCAGAAGTCGGCGAAGCGGTCCAGCGACAGCCGCAGGCCCCAACCGAAGAGCGGGCGGACCAACGGCCAGCCCCACTCACCCAGCACTCCCAGCGGCAGCTCCAGCTGCTCGGTCCACTCGAAGGTGGCGGCGTCGTGGCCGCGTGGCTGCACCGCGAAGACACCGGTGCCACGCACCACCCGCCCGAGGTGCCGCATCTCGCATCGAGCCGGTGGCTCCCACCTGGTGATCTGCATGCGGTCGGTGACGCCGATCCCGCGTATCCCCGTGAGGGCCGCCAGCTCGGAGCCGACCGAGCAGCCATCACCACGACAGACCCGCACGGTGGTGCCCAGCATCCACTCGCCTTGGCGCGCCCAGTCGGTGGCGGCCGCGAACACCGTCTCCGGCGGGGCGTTGACGTTCACGTGCATGGTCAGGTTCACCGCGGCGCCTCCAGTTCTGCCACCCGGGCGCGCAGCGCGTCAAGTTCATTCGCGGCTCGGTGCAGCGCCCAGTCCACTTCAGACATCCGGTACCCACGCAGCACCTGGGAGAACCGGATAACGCGGACGTCGTCGCCGGTGATCGGTCCATCTGGCAGCCAGGTCGGGGTCGCATCCGGGGGTAGTGCGGCCAGCTCCTCGCCCCGGCCGAAGACCAGCGAAGCGACCAGGAACACCACTGCGGCCACCACCACCGCGACGATGAGGTAGATCAGCACCGTGCCCACGTGCCTGATCATGGCACGTGGGTGGCTCTTCAAGGACAGCCAACCCCCCGAGCAGTGGCGTACGACCAGGGTCGAGCACTTGATGTTATTGGGTGTGCACATTCCGCCGAATATAACGCGTAAAAATCGTATCGCCCTCCCCAAGCACGTGAGCGAGAACCATCCGGCGCACGCGGCTACCCACGCCGGCAACGATTCGTTCCGCTCCTGGCCCGGTAAGCAATGGGCTCCAGGTGAGACACAGCTCGTCTACTGCGTCCGCCGCGAGCAGCGACGCGAACAGGTGCGGACCACCCTCGCAGAGAATCTGACGAAGGCCCCGACTTTCGAGCATTCTTACTGCTGCGCGGAGATCAACGAAATGGTTACCGCAGATCAGCACATCCGCGTGGCTCGCGAGCCGGTGCCGCTGCTCGGCGGGCGAGCTCTGCTGAGTGATAATCAATGGGCGTCGCGGAGCGTTGGTGAATGCTGGGTGATTTTGATCCAGATCCAGCCGACTCGACACAATGGCCAGAACCGGATGCGCAAGGAGTCCCTGCGCTACTCGCCAGGCGCTGGCATCCTGGTGGAGACGCAGATCGCCGTAACCCTCGTCGCGAAATGTTCCGGCACCCACGAGAAGTACGTCGCTCAACATCCGCAATATGGTGAACACGCGCTTGTCCGCGGCATCGGAGAGGCCAGTCGAGCGGCCGTCGACAGTGCAGGCACCGTCCAGACTGGACACGAAGTTGATGCGGACCATCCCGGTCTCCCTCAACCCCGGCCCTCTCGATACAGGGCGGTAGAGCTTGATGACTGCCGCGTCATCAAGCTCTATAAGTTTCCCGGCGGGCCAGAGTTGATGCATCAGACGAGGTTGTGCCTGGCGATCGCGGGCGGCCGGAAACCCAATATTGCCTCAACCATGCGGGTCGCCGCGACGGCGGCTTTGACATCATGTATGCGCACAATACGCGCTCCTTGTAAGATGCACACAGAGATCGCCGCCAGGGTACCTTCCAGACGTTCATGTTGCGGACGATCGAGCGTCTCACCGATGAAGTCCTTATTGGACACCGCAACGAGGACCGGGTAGCCGAGAGCGGCCACCTCAGCAAGGCGGCGGGTAAGCTCAAGTGAGTGGTAGGTATTCTTGTTCAAGTCGTGGCCGGGATCAATGATAATTCGGTCAGCAGGAAGACCGAGCCGGCCAGCAAGGGCAGCTCGCTCACGCAGCAGGCTGGTGACCTCACCCACCACGTCCTGGTAGGCGGGATGACGCACGACCGTGCGCGGCGGCATGCTGAGGCTGTGGGTGATGATCAGGGTTGCCGCACTGTCGGCGATTATTTCCGCCATGGCCGGGTCCTGCAGGTTGCTCGTGTCATTGATGACGTCGGCCCCAGCGTGAATCGCCTGACCTGCAACCTCAGTTCGGTAGGTGTCAACAGAGATCACTACGTCGGAGCTCTCCCGGGCCGCTCGGACAACTGGAAGCACTCGTTCCAGCTCCTCGGACTCCGTCACTTCGGGACCCGGGCCGAAACGCACCCCGCCAATGTCCACCCAATCCGCGCCGTCGGCGACCGCACTGGCTGTTGCTTCGATCGCAGCGTCCAGGGAGAACATCTTTCCCTGATCATGGAAGGAATCAGGGGTTCGATTGACGATCGCCATGACGGCGACTTCCCGAGAAAAGTCGAAGAGTCGCCGACCGATTCTACGCAAGGGGTGCGAAAGATTTGGCAGATAAATGGACTGATTCGTCACCTGGACCACTTTCAATGGGTGTCCTGCCATGCCTGGTAGGATTCACCAACCAGGCGGACCACCTCGTCGACGTCGTCGGTGACGTGCAACAGGGCGAGTTCAGCCTCACGGAGTTTGCCCTGTGCCACCACGGTGTCGATCAGCCACGTATACAACCCGCCCCAGTAGGCCTGCCCGAACAAGACAACGGGGAACTTGGTGACCTTCAGATTCTGCACCAGGGTGAGAGCCTCGAACAGCTCATCCAGCGTGCCGAATCCGCCGGGCAGGCAGACGAAGGCCTGGGCATACTTGACGAACATGGTCTTGCGGGTGAAGAAGTAACGGAAGTTGATCCCGAGGTCGACCCAGGGGTTGAGGCCCTCCTCGAAGGGCAGCTCGATGCCCAGCCCCACCGATAGCCCGCCTGCCTCGGACACCCCACGGTTGACTGCCTCCATGGTGCCGGGTCCACCACCGGTGATCACCGCGAAGCCCGCGGCGGCGAGTGCCGCGCCGAGCGCACGACCAGTGGCGTATTCCGGATGGTCCTGGCGAGTGCGGGCCGAACCGAAGACCGTCACCGCCCGGGGCAGCTCGGCGAGCGCTCCGAACCCTTCCACGAACTCGGCCTGGATCCGCAGCACCCGCCACGGGTCGGTGTGCACCCAGTCACTGGGTCCCCGCGAGTCGAGCAACCGCTGATCCGTGGTCGTCGCCTCATAGCTACGATCCCGCCGCAGCACCACCGGCCCGCGCTGCCGCTCCCGAGGCGGTTCCGTGCCATTCCCACCCACCATAACCACCACCCTAGTCACTGCATCTGCCCCGACATGGAGACATATCGGGGCTACTGGCCCTCTCGTTGCCCCGATATGTCTCCATGTCGGGGGAGGCGGGGGGTGCGGGCGGTGAGGTAGTGGCGGAGGAGTGCGGTGGCGTGGGTGATGTGGGGGGTGTGGACGTGTTCTTCGCGGGTGTGGGCTTGGTTGGGGTCACCAGGGCCGAAGTTGAGGGCGGGGATGCCTCGCGCGGCGAAGCGGGACACATCCGTCCAGCCGTACTTTGCGACCGGCGCGATCCCCACGGCGGCCAGGAACTCCTGGGCCGCGGGAGCGTCCAGGCCCGGTAGCGCACCGCAGGCACCGTCGACGAACTCGAGATCGAACCCGTCGAGCACCTCGCGGACGTGCTGCTGGGCCTGCGGCAGTGAGCGATCCGGAGCGAACCGGAAATTGACCGACACCGCACAGGAGTCGGGCACCACGTTGCCGGCGACTCCGCCGGAGATACCCACCGCCTGCAATCCTTCGCGGTAGGTGCACCCGTCAATCTCCACGTGGCGCGGCCGGTAGCCGGCCAGCCGAGCCAGCACGTCACCGGCAGCGTGGATCGCGTTGTCCCCCAGCCACGACCGGGCACTGTGCGCGCGGCGCCCGGTCGTGCGCACCGTCACCCGCAGGGTGCCCTGGCAGCCCGCCTCGACCAGACCGCTGGTGGGCTCGCCGAGAATCGCCAGCTGCGCGGCCAGCCACTCGGGATACTCCCGCTCGATCTGTCCCAGCCCGTTGCGGGCTTTCTCGACCTCCTCGCAGTCGTAGAGCACCACGGTCAGGTCACACGCCGGCTCGGGCACGGTGACGGCGAGGTGCAGGATCATCGCGTCACCAGACTTCATGTCCGACGTACCGCAGCCGTAGAGCAACTCGCCGCAGCGCCGACTGGGGAGGTTCCCGGCGACCGGCACGGTGTCCAGGTGCCCCGCGAGCAGTACCCGGTGCGGCCGACCCAGCTCGGTGCGCGCCAGCACGGTATTGCCCGAGCGCAGCAACCGCAGGTGCGGCGCCTGGGCGGCCAAGGCCCGTTGCACCATATCGGCCAACACCGCTTCGTCCCCCGACACGCTGGGCACGTCCACCAGCGCGGCGGTCAACTCCACGGGGTCAGCGGTCAAATCTAGGTCCACGGCTGCGACGGTAGGCCCACCCGTAGCATGATCACGGCTTGGGTGCCGAAAACAACAATTCCGGTCACTTTTGACACCAAAGCCGTGATCATGCCGCTGGTGAGCCTACCGTGACTCGTTGTGAACCACCCACAGATCAGTTCCGCGCACGGCCTGGGGCTGGCCACCCTCACCCACGCCGGCACGGTGTTGGACACCTGGTATCCCCATCCGCTGCCCGGCCTACCCCACCAGAGCGTAACCCCGGACGAGGAGTTCGCCGCGCTGCTCGGCCCGGATCCGGCACGGGGCGTCGAGCTGATGGCGGTGCACACTGTGGTGCCGGACCTGCAGGCCCCACCGGTCGACGCGCACGACGTCTACCTGCGCCTGCACCTGCTGTCGCACCGCATGGTGACCCCGCGCAGCATCAACCTCGAGGGGGTCTTCGGGCTGCTGTCCACCGTGGTGTGGACCAGCTTCGGGCCATGCCCGGTGGCAGACTTCGAGGCGACCCGGATGCGGATGCGCCAGCTTGGCCCGGTCACCGTCCATGGCGTGGACAAGTTCCCCCGGATGGTGGATTACGTGGTGCCCTCGGGAGTGCGGATCGCCGACGCGGACCGGGTCCGGCTGGGCGCCCACCTGGCCACCGGCACCACGGTGATGCACGAAGGGTTCGTCAACTTCAACGCCGGCACGCTCGGTGCCTCGATGGTGGAGGGCCGGATCTCCGCCGGGGTCGTCGTCGGTGCCGGCTCCGATCTGGGCGGCAGCGCATCGATCATGGGCACCTTGTCGGGCGGCGGTGCGGAGCAGATCTCGGTCGGTCGGCGCTGCCTGGTCGGCGCCAACGCGGGAATCGGGATCTCGCTGGGCGACGACTGTGTGGTAGAGGCCGGTCTTTACGTCACCGCGGGAACCAAGGTGACACTGCCCGATGGCACGGTGGTGAAGGCCCGCGAGGTGTCCGGCATGAACGGGATGCTGTTTCGCCGCGACTCCATCACCGGTGCGGTTCACCTGGTGCACCGCACCGGCACCACCGGTACCGAGCTCAACGCCATGCTGCACTCCAACGACTGATAGCCCCCCGACCAGCACGAACGACTAGGATCACGGGATGAGCACCGTCACCCATGACCACCGCGGAACCACCCAGGGCGGCCAGCTCGTCGAGCTGGGTGACCCGGTCCGGTCCCGGCCGACCGACTCGACCGTGCACCAGTTGCGCGCCGCTCTGGACACCCGGCTGCGTGCCCTGCTCGCCCATGAGCCCGGTACCCGGGTGGGTACGGACCCCGAAGAGCTGCATCAGATGCGGGTTGCCGTGCGCCGGATCCGAGCCACCCTCAAAGCCGCCCGCCTCCTGCTGGACCGGGCTTGGGTCGACGAGCTACGCGCCGAGCTGGGCTGGTTGGGCCGGGCGCTGGGGCCGGTACGGGACGCCGATGTGCTCCTCGAGCGTCTGCGCGGTCGGGCAGCGGCATTTGACGACACCAGCCGCGACGCGGTGGAGACCCTGATCGAGGCGCTGGTGGCCGACCGGGAGACCGCGCGCACCGCGATGCTCGCCGCGTTGGACAGCCCCCGCTACCCGGCCTTGCTGCGCCAACTGGCCGCTGCGGTGTCCCAGCCACTGCCCACCCCACTAGATCGCGCTACCGCGCCCGCACTGGTCGAGCTGGTCCGCACCGAGTACCGCAGGCTGTCCAAGGCGGTGCGGGTCGCCGGCGAGGACCCGCCCGACGAGGTCCTGCATGAGCTGCGGATCCAGGGCAAGAGGCTGCGCTACACCGGTGAGCTGGTCGCCGCCGCTGGTCGCAAGCCCGTGCGCAAACCGGTCCGCAAACTGGTGGAGTCGACGGTGGCGCTGCAAGACGTGCTGGGCGAGCACCAGGACGCCTGCGTGGCCCAGCACCTGGTGCGGCGGCTGCTGGACGGCCTTGGCGATGTCGTCGACGTCGGCGTGGCCTTCGCCGCTGGGCGGCTGGTGGAACGTGAGGAAATCAGCCGCACGGCGACGCGCCAGTCCTGGCCAGCCGCGTGGCAGCGGGTGCAGCACCAGGCGGCGCAGCTCGTGAGTCCCCAGATCAGCGGCAAGTACGCCTAGCCGGTACCGGCCGGCGTGCTGCTGGCGTCAGCCAGCTCGATGAGGGGTGCCCCGCAGGCACAGGTATAAGTCTGCCCGCCGGACGGGCAGTGGCATTCCTCGTCGATGCGCACTCGACAGCCGCATCCCTCATGAGCACAGGTGAGCACGGTCCCTTTGCTGACTTGCGTCATCCCGACCTCGTCCTCGTCAGTGTTCTGTGAGCCGACACATGGTCCGTTGCGAATATTACTCCCATACCGGGTGACGGTCACCTCAGATCAGCGGGAATCCCAGAGAATGCTGAGCGGCAGAGCCAGCAGGCACGCACCTGGCGTTGACATAACGGCATTTACGGCTGCGACAACAGACCCAGGCGCTCTACGGCGGCGGCGATCCGCTCGTCGGTCGCGGTCAGCCCCACGCGGACGTGGCAGGCGCCGGCGGGGCCGTAGAACTCGCCGGGGGCGACGATCAGGCCGTGCTCGGCCAACCGGTCCACGGTGTCCCAGCACGGCTCACCCGCGGTGCACCACAGGAACAGCCCACCCTGCGACCCCTGCACCGCCAGCCCAGCCCGGTCCAGCGCGGGCCGCAGCAGTTTCCGGCGCCGGGCGTAGGAGTCCCGCTGCTGCGCGACGTGCATGTCGTCGGACAGCGCAGCCACCATCGCCTGCTGCACCGGCCACGCCACCATCATCCCGGCGTGCTTGCGCACCGCGAGCAGGGCGGCGACCAGCTCAGGATCACCCGTGACAAACCCGGCCCGGTAGCCGGCGAGGTTGGACGACTTGGACAGCGAGTGCACCGCCAGCAGCCCGCGGTGGTCCCCGCCGGACACCTGCGGGTGCAGCACCGAGACCGGCTGCACCTCCCAGCCCAGGGCGAGGTAACACTCGTCGGAGGCGACCACCGCGCCGATCTCCCTGGCCTGGCGCACCACACCGGCCAGCACCCCGGCGGGTGTGACGTCGCCGGTGGGGTTGCTCGGCGAGTTCAGCCAACGGAGCCGGGTGCCGGGCACCGCCGGCTCGTCATCGGCCAGCCGCACGGCGGTCGCGCCGACCAGCCGGGCGCCGATCTCGTAGGTGGGGTAGGCCATGCGCGGCAACGCGACGACGTCACCGGGACCCAGCCCGAGCAGCGTAGGCAGCCAGGCCACCAGCTCCTTGGAGCCGATCGTCGGCAGCACCGCCTCGGCCGGCACACCGGTCACGCCATACCGCCGCGCCAGGGCCGCGACAGCAGCCGCGCGAAGTTCTGGCGTGCCATGCGTGGCCGGGTAGCCCGGCTGTGCCGACGCCGACCGCAGCGCCTCCTGCAGCACGTCGGGCACCGGGTCCACCGGGGTGCCGACCGACAGGTCGACCACACCGCCCGGGTGCGCGCCAGCTCGGCGGGCGGCGCCGGCGAGGCTGTCCCAGGGAAAGTCGGGAAGGATCACTCCTGGTGCTGCGGTGGCAGCTCGGCGATCAACGGCGGGTCATCGTTGACCGGGCCAACCTTCGACGCTCCGCCGGGCGACCCCAGCTCGGCAAAGAAGTCGACGTTGGCCTTGGTGTAGTCCTTCCACTGCGCCGGGACGTCGTCCTCGTAGTAGATGGCCTCCACCGGACAGACGGGCTCGCAGGCACCGCAGTCGACGCACTCGTCAGGTTGGATGTAGAGCATCCGGCCGCCCTCGTAGATGCAGTCCACGGGGCATTCCTCGATGCACGATCTGTCCATGACGTCCACGCAGGGCTCTGCGATCACATATGTCACGGGGGTTCTCCTGCTCCTCACTCGCGGTACCCGCACCGGGCCGTCTCCCTGCACAGTATCTGCGCCCACTCAGGTCTGGCCAACGACCCCGCTGCTCACGAGCGGGCGAATGCCCGGCCCAGCACCACAGCGGCCGGGAACATGCCGCCACCCAGCAGCAGCGCCGAGCGCCAGCCCGCCACAAGCAGCACGTCACCGCCCGGTCCGGCGACTCCGAACACACCGAGCGCGAGCACCCAGACCACCAGCGGGACCGCGGCCACCACCCGGGGACCGCCCAGCTCCGCCGCGCTGCGCACCAGCCACGGAGTGCTCACTGCGGCGAGCAGGATCGTGACCGGAAACGGCACCGCACCCACCCGCAGCGGTAGGTACAGCAGCTCCACGAAGGCCAGCGCGACGGCGTCGAACACCAGCACCAGTAGGGTGATACGGGAGACCACACTCACTGCTGGCTCAGCCCGCCGAACAGGTCGTCGTGCGCCCCGGCGGCCGGGCCACGCGCGAGGGTGAGGTACTCAGTGTCGAACACCGGCCGGGCCACCCCGTCGCACAGGGCGAACGCGGCGTGCGCACCGTCGGTCCACACGGCGATCTGGGTGGCGTGGGCGCGCATCGCCGCGAGGACGGCGCCGCGGTGCGCGGTGACGTCCAGCACGGTGCTCACCTCGGCGTCGTCCACGCCGGGCAGCCCGTGGGGTCCGGGCAGCGGGAAGGGCAGCCCCGGCATCGCCCGCAGCGCGGTGATCCCGTCAGCCACCGCCGAGACCGGGTGCACCGCCCAGAACACCCGGGCCACCTGGGGTAGCTGCGCCGTCGCGGCCATCGTCACCTGATGGGCGCGGACGTGGTCGGGGTGCCCGTAGCCGCCGTCGGGGCCGTAGCTCACCACGACCTGGGGTCGCACCTGCTCAAGCACCTCGACCAGGGCGTCGACCTGCTCGGCGAGTTCCCCGGCGGCGAATGCCCGCGGGTGCAGATCGGGCGGCACGCTCGCCCGGGAACCGGGTTGCGCGACCATGCCGGAGTCCCGCCACCGGCCGATCCCGCCGAGGAACCGCTGGTCGGTGACGCCGAGCGCGGCGCAGGCCGCCCGCAGCTCGGCCACCCGATAACCACCAAGCTGGTCGGCGCCCAAACCGCGCAACTCGTCAATGAGCACCTCCCCCCGCTCCCCCAACGTGCACGTCACCAAAGTCACCCCCACCCCCCCATACCGAGCGATCAACCCCCCCGTCCACAACGTCTCGTCATCCGGATGCGCATGCACCACCACCAACGCACTCACTTCCCCTCCCCTGTCCGCATTGTGCGGGCTGAACGGGGTAATTCGTCGCCGATAGCCACGCTGAGCCCGCTCAATGCGGGTGAGGAGGGGAAGTGGCAGGCGACTCCGTTGAGGAGAAGGGGGGTTTCTTGGGTGCAGTGGTGACGTTGGGAGTCGGTGAGGTGGGTGGCGAAGAGGGGGCAGCGGGTGCGGAAGCGGCAGCCCGACGGGGGGTGCGCCGGGTTGGGGACATCACCGGTGAGGATGATCCGCTCCCGGGCGCGCTCCTTGCGTGGGTCAGGCAGCGGGATCGCCGAGATCAGGGCCTGGGTGTAAGGGTGAGCGGGCGCGCCGAACAGCTCGTCGGAGCTTCCGGTCTCCACGATCCGGCCCAGGTACATCACGGCGATCCGGTCGGCCACGTGTCGCACCACCGACAGGTCGTGCGACACGAACAGGTAGGACAGGCCCAGCTGCGCCTGCAGGTCCGCCAGCAGGTTGAGCACCCCGGCCTGAATGGACACGTCCAGCGCGGACACCGGCTCGTCCAGCACGAGGACCTTCGGGCGCAGCGCGAGCGCCCGCGCGATGCCGATCCGCTGGCGTTGCCCCCCGGAGAACTCGTGCGGGAACCGGTTTCCGTGCTCGAGCCCGCCCAGCCCGACCAGCTCGAGCAACTCCCGCACCTCGTCGCGGCCAACCGGAAGGCCGTGGATGCGCAGCGGCTCCGCGATGATCTCATTCACCGGCAACCGCGGGTCGAGGGCGGCGTAGGGGTCCTGGAAGACGATCTGCAACTCGCGCCGCAGCTGCCGCATGGCCTTGCGGGGCAGCTGCGTCAGGTCGGTGCCCTGGTAGTGGACGCTTCCCGCGGTGGCCGGCTGCAGGTTGAGCAGCACCCGTGCGGTGGTGGTCTTGCCACAGCCCGACTCGCCGACCAGCCCGAGCGTCTCCTGCGGGTACAGGTCGAAGGACACATCGCAGACCGCGTGCACGTCACCGAGCCGGCGACGGATCAGGCCACGGCTGTGCACCGGGAAGTGCTTGACCAGGTTGCGCACGGACAGCACCGGCTGGGGCATCATGCTGGCACATCCCGAAACAGGTCACCGGGTGCCAGCCCGTCCAGCTGGTCGCTGAAGTGGCAGGCCGCCAGATGCCCGCTGGTGCCAGCCAGCGGAGGCTCCTCGACCGCGCAGACCGGCGCAGCCAGGGGGCAGCGGAGCGCGAACGGGCAGCCCGGCGGCATGTCGAGCACTGAGGGGGGCGCACCGCTGATCGGGTGCAGCCGCGGCACCCGAACGTCCAGCCGAGGCTGGCTGCCCAGCAGGCCCAGGGTGTAGGGCATGCGGGGAGCGTAGAAGATCTCCTCGACGGTGCCAGCCTCGACGACCCGCCCGGCGTACATCACCAGCACCCGGTCGGCTTGCCCGGCGATCACGCCGAGGTCGTGGGTGATGAGCAGCATGGCCGCGCCGGTCTGTATCTTCGCGGTGTGCAGCGCCGCCAGGATCTGCGCCTGCACCGTGACGTCCAGCGCGGTGGTGGGCTCGTCAGCGATGATCACTTCTGGCCGGTTGGCCATCGCGATCGCGATCACCACCCGCTGGCGCATCCCCCCGGAGAGCTCGTGCGGGTAGCTATCCACCCGCTGCGCCGGGTCGGGGATGCGGACCGTCTCGAACAGTTCCACCGCCCGCGTGCGCGCCGCGTCGCGGCTGACGTCCTGGTGGGCCCGGATCGCCTCGACGACCTGGTAGCCGACGGGGTAGACCGGGTTGAGCGAGGTCATCGGATCCTGGAAGATCATCGAGATGCCCTGGCCGCGCACCTGGCTCAGTGCCCGGTCCGACGCCCCGAGCAGCTGCGTTTCGCGAAACCGCACCGACCCGGACACTTGGGCCGAGGCGGGCAGCAAACCCATCACGGCCAGCGAGGTGACCGACTTGCCGGAGCCCGACTCGCCGACGATGCCGAGCACCTCACCCCGGTGCAGCTGGTAGCTCACCCCGCGCACCGCCGGCACCCGGCCCTCCTCAGTGCGGAACTCCACCCGCAGGTCCGCGACGTCCAGCACGGTCGTCATCGGCGCACCCTGGTTTGTTGGGGATCCAACGCGTCCCGCAGGCCGTCGCCAATGAAGTTGATCGTCAGCGCGATCAGGATGATGAACAGGCCCGGGAAGAAGAACAACCAAGGCCGGGTCTCCACCGCCGTCTGGGCCTCGCTGACCAGCAACCCCAGTGAGGTGTCCGGGGGCCGCACCCCGAAACCCAGGTAGGACAGCGCCGTCTCCAGCAAGATGGCGATGGCGACCAGGACGGTAGCGTTGACGATGATCGAGCCGAGCGCGTTGGGCAGCAGATGCCGGAAGATGATCCTGGCGTCACTCGCGCCGAGCGCCCTGGCGGCCTCCACGAACTCCTTCTCCCGCAACGAGAGCACCACACCGCGGGCGACCCGGGCGACGTAGGCCCAGTACAGCCCCCCGATCACCACGGCGATCAGCCACCAGCTACCCCCCACATTATGCCCGAGCACCGCGGCAACGGCGAGCAGCGGCAGGGTAAGAATGAGGTCGGCGATCCGCATCATTGCGGTGTCGAGCCGGCCCCGGTAGTAGCCTGCGGTGATCCCCCAGATGGTGCCGACGACGGTGGCGAACACCGCGACCAGCACCGATATCTTGATCGAGATCTGGGTGCCGCGCAACACCTGGGCGAACGTGTCGTGCCCGGCGGCGTCGGTGCCGAACGGGTGCTCCCAGGACGGCGGCACCGACTCGTCGGAGGTGAGGTCCACGACGGAGTACTTCCACAACCAGCTCCCAACAAAGGCCAGCAGCACCAGCGCCAGCAGCACGCCCAGGCTGGCCACGGCCAGACGGTGTTGCCGGAAGCGGCGCAGAACGAGTTGCGCCTGGCTGCGCTGGTCAGGCATAACGGATCCGCGGGTCCAGCACGGCATAGAGCAGGTCGGCGGCCAAGTTGAACAGGATGACGAAGGTCGCCGAGATCAGCAGCCACCCGGCAACGGCATAGGCGTCGTCATGCTGGACCGACTCGAGCAGGTAGGTGCCGGCCCCGTGCCATTGGTAGACGTTCTCGGTGATCACGGCCCCGGAGATGATCGCGCCGAGATCCAGCGCGGTAACCGTGACCAGCGGGATCAGCGCGGTGCGCAACGCGTGCCGGGTCAGCACGGTGGCTCGGCGCAGGCCCTTGGCCCGGGCCAGCCGGACGTAGTCACTGTTGAGCACCTCCAGCATGGACGCCCGCTGGAAACGGCTCCAGGCCGCGAACGACAGCAGCGCCAGCGAGATCGTGGGCAGGATCAGGTGACCCACGAGGTCGGTGATCGACGCCCAGGTGCCGCCCTCGACGTACACCGAGCGCTCCCCGATGGTGAACAGCACCTGGTCACCGACCGCGTCATTGAAACCGATGCCGGCTTCCTTGAGCAGGATCGCGAACCAGAACGAGGGCATGGCCAGGAAGAGGAACCCGACGAAGGTGAACGTGTAGTCGGTCCTGGAGTACTGCTTCACTGCGCCGACCACCCCGACGAGCACAGCGAGCACCAATGCCAGCAGCATCGCCACGCCGATGAGGCGAAACGTGACCAGGAACCGGTGGGCCAGTTCGGGGCCGATCACCTGGGTGGACTGCACCGAGGGACCGAAGTCACCGTGGATCACCCCGGTGATCCAATGCCAGTAGCGGAGCATCAGTGGCTCGTCCAGATGCAGCCGATGGGCTTCCAGCTGGAGGGTAGACGGCGGTGGCGGCGGGTTGCGGGTCTTGAGCGGGGACAGCGGGTCACCGGACAGGGCCACCATGACGAACACCACGAACGTCGCGATGACCAGGATCGGCACCGACACGAGTATCCGGCGTAGCGCATAGGCAAGCATGCATGTCTTCCTGCGTCAGGGAACCCGCTCTGGCCGGCCGCGCTCATGGCACCGCCAGCGGCCTTTACCCTACGTCGGCTCCCCGTGGCGCCCGGTAAGACCACCCGAGGTCTCGTGCACGATGCAGCTTGATCGCTGAAAGTGAGGTGTCACCGTACCTGCGCGTACGGTGACACCTCACTTTTGGCGATCTTGAGCCTAGTAATACCCGCTGATCCCAGCGGCTCGCGGCCGAAATATATTTACCACTGGTAAATCTGACCGCATTTCGCGAGGCGAGGGGCTATGATCTTCCGCCAAGGGGGGTGTCATCATGACCCATCGTGAGCCGACGGTCCGCAGCCGGGAACTGGGTGCGGGACTGCGCCAGGCCATGCAGGACGCTGGGCTGAACGGCAAACAGGCCGCCCGGCTGCTCGACGTGACGCCAGGTTATGTGTCGCTGCTGCTGTCCGGGAAACGCGGAGCCAGCGAGCTGGACCTGGACAGCCAGACCGCCTGCCTGTTCCTGGAGGAGCCGGAGGAGATCGCTGCCTACCAGCACATCCTGAAGGTGATGCCGAGCCAGGCGTCGAGCACGCGTCCCGCCGGGTCGACTACCTGCTCCCGGTTCCGGCGGATCCGGATCGGTGGGTGATCGTCTCGTTCAGCACACTGGGCGCGGGCGACCCCACTGACGACTTCGCGCAGCTGCTGGTCGAGCTCTTCGACGCAATCATGACGACGTTCCGCTGGAGGCAGTCGTGAGTGGGTGGCCCGAGATCGACTACGACCAGGCGACGTGGATCGAGCTGCCGAGGATCTGGTGTGCGCAGACCTGGCCCGGCCACCGGGCCTGGGCACGGACATCGCGGAGGAATGCTGGGATGGCTCCGGACTCGTCCCCGGGGAGCACGAGGTGGACAACCTCGCGCTGACTCTGGCCATGTTCGTGGAGAGGGTGCGCCCCGAGCCCGAGGAGGAGCCCAACCTGGATATCTTCTTTCACCTGCCCGATCCGCGGCTGATGCCGCTGCAGGTCTACCTCGAGGTGTGGGATGTCGAGGGTGAGCGGGACACGACGCTGCGCGAGCTGACCTGGGCCGACGACCCGGAGGCCGTGGAACCTCCGGTTGTTGAGGCATTCGCGACCAAACACTTGGGCGAGGGATTGCGCACCCTGCGATACTGCCCGTTCGACCCCGGACCCGACCAGCCACCTGCCCCGGGAGCACTCTACGCGACACTGAGCTATGCGTGGCGGGTGGACGAGCACGACACCGACGTTCGGCTGTTCAGCTCCTGCCCCGACCTCGCCCGGCTCATCCAGATCGTCGACGATGTCGACTCCCTGGCTCGGAGAATCCGAATCGTCCCGGAGTACTCCGAATAGATGAGCCGGGCAGGGGCAACTGGCATCCTCAGCCGGCAGACACCGTCGTATCGAGGCCGGGCGCAGTACCGAACGGCCCGGAAAAGAACATCGGGAAATCCAGCTTGAGCTGCACCGGACCGAGGGCGATCGGGCCGCGGGGCAGTCCACCAAAGACGAACGGCAGGATCGGAGGAAGGGAGAACGGCCACCTGATGGTGAACGGGGGCGACACCGTCGGCGACGTGGACGAGTCATGGGCCGACGGGTCGGCGGATGTGAACACCGCAGTCAACGAGTGCGGGCCGGGGGGTAACGTCGAGGTGATCGTGAACGCGGCTCGTGAGTTGCCGTCGACATGGCCGCCAACGTTCGTCACCACGATGCCGGGGTGGGCGGGTACCGGATCACCGATGTTCTTGTCCCCGTCCTTAAACTGGACTTTTCCCGTCACAGCACGCGGTGTCACGATCGCGACGAGCGTTACTGGGAAACCCTCGGGGAACGAGCCGCTCGGGGCCACGATGAGCGTGGTGGTCGTCGCCTTGCCATCGTTGACCGCGGCGCTGCCTACCGACGAGGTCGACGGCGGCGCGGCGTTGGCCGCCCCGCCGATGAGCAACCCTCCCCCAGCCGCAACGGCAACCACGAGGACCTTCGCCGCGAGCCGGGTCAAGAATCTGGTCTTACCCACGATATGACACTCTCCTGTTCTGGGTAAAGGTTTACCTCAGCTGTGTTCGCGATACCGCCATCCCTGATAACGCAGGGATGCCCCAACGGCCGGAAACGGACACTCGGACCAGCAAACACCGTTCTTTCAGCGATACGAGGCTCCCTCCCGAAGGTGAACAGCACAAACCCAGCAGTTGACGGCGAGATTTCAGCAAACCCCACTGGGGACAGCTACTGTTCCACCAGGGTTTCCGTACAGTTTCCGCCCACCGTGCTGCGCAGACTGTCGACACACCGGTCGCCCACAATTGCAGGCTCGTGCTCACCCTCGTTGCAGCCGCGTAGCTTAACGAGGCAACATGCCGTACCGTGCTTGCCGACGCCAGCTCGTAGTTCCTCACACTCAAGGCTGGGCTGATTATTTCACTAGTGGAGGAGCGTTCCGGTGGCCATCGACGGTAGGGTAGGAATGTTGAGATTGAAAGAGTACTACCAGGCCGCACCCAGTGTCACAACGCTGTCGAGGATTGCCATCCTGCACAACAAATAGGCACAGGCGGCACTCATCGCCATCTGACTTTTTTCATCTATTTCGCCACCAGTAATGAGTTGAACGTTTACAACCACTACGTACGACTGGCGGATGTTTTTCTCCATAGACGGCTATACCTGGACAAGCCGCCGGATTACTTGGAGCTGGCCTTCTACTAGTGTCCAAGGGGCGCTACAACAACGGCGTGGCTTGCAACGGCCCGGAGATGGGCTGCAAGGGGTACGTAATCGACCCGCCAGTGCCTGCAGTGCTGTTGATGCCCTGGGTGGTCATATTCGGGACCGACCTGAACAAGGTGTACGTGTCACTGGCCTTTGGCGCCGCAGCGATGGGACTATTCTGGGTGGCGGCGCGCCAGATGGGCTGGAATTTGCGCCTGACCGCTGCGATGACGGTGCTGCTGGCACTCGGGACGGATTTCTGGTGGGCAGCGAGTGACGGCTCACTGTGGATGTTTTCACATGTGTCTCGGTGTTTTTCATGATGACGGCGCTGGTGGCGGCAACGAGCCAGAAACGTCCCTGGCTGGTAGGCCTACTGCTAGGCTTGTCGGGCCTGTCACGGCTGCCAACATTCCTTGCCTCCCCATTTTTCCTCCATCTGGTGCTGAAAGACGACATACCAGACCGGCGGGAATGGCCCGCGATTGCGCGAGACCGCGTGGTGATCAGGAAGGTGCTGCTGTTCGGCAGCAGTGGTTGGTGATCGGCCTAAGCATTTTCATCGCAATGTGGGGACCGCTGTTCTTCTTTAACACCCAACCGGAGGACCTGCTAGGACACCAGTGGAGTCTTTAACGACCCCTCGCTCGCGTTCTTTGACGTGGGGCCACCAAATTTCTTGGTGAACCACTTTGCTCTTATCGCACCTTGAAGATCTCGTAATTTCCAGTGCTGATGATGCGCGGGTAGCGCGCGCGGAAGAGTTCGACGTTCGGCTTGAATTCCCGCTCCTCGCCCGGCCCGATCACGACGTAATCGACGTCATATTTCCGCAAGAGCGCGGCGGTGTTCGGCGCGAGCGCGTAGATCGAGCGCACGTCGCGCTCGCGTTCCTGGTACTGCACCCCGAAGGCGAAGAGCCAACCGGTGTAGCTCATCATCACTCGCCTCCCAGCCATCACCGGGATGGGATGGTTGTGCTGGAAGCTCACCGCGAAGGTGGCGTGCGCAGGCGTCAGCTCCCGCACCTGTTCAGCGACACGCAGCTCCTCCGTGCTCAGCAGCAAGTTGTGGTCCTTCCCTGACAGTTGCTGATAGTTCACCAGCAGCCCGGAGGAAATCATCGTCGCCACGATCCCGGCGAGCAGCGTGCGGACGGCCACTGATCGATGCTCTCGCCAGATCTTGGTCAGCAACATCCCGACCAGGATGCAGACCGCCAGGAACCAGTAGAGAAAGAACTTCGTGTTGTCCCAGTCCCACGGGCGGAAGACGATCAAGTTGCAGAGGATGAAAGTGGGCATGAAGGCCCACAGCAGGCGACGCGAGGCCTCTGAGAAGAGATTGCGGCTGGCGAGGGCTACCCCCAGCAGCGGGATGAACCAGCCCAGATTCTTCCCCCAGAACCAGAGCCACGACTCATGGGTGTCCTGCGTGAGCCACCCCACCTGCCAGCGGATCGCGCTCGTCTCGCCACGCTGTCCACCCTGCTGAAGGTACGTCTGTGGCAGTGCCGTCAGCAGCCAGATGCCAAAGAAGAGCGTCCAGCTACGCACCCAGGTCCGCAGATTGGTCCGGAAGAGGAGCGCCATGAACGGCGTGATCAGCGCCAGCGCGACCAGCGTACTGGTGTGCGCGAAAGGCAATGTCCCACCGATCAATCCGGCGGCAGCGAAGAGCTTCCACTCCCAGGTCTCTACTCCCACCAAGAGCAGCGTCAGTATCAATAAAGCGAGCGGCAGGCCGTAAAGGTAACCGCGTTGCGGTTCGATCAAGGCGAAAAACATGTTCTGCCAGTAGAACCCGTAATTGTTCTGAATCCCCTGATCCCACGGCTGCTCCTGCAGCGTGCCGAGGATGTCCTTCGAATTGTTGATATTACTGGCGATCACCAACCAGCCGAGGCTGCCACCGAGCAGGAAGAGGCCGGTGCTGACTCCCGCCGCGTCACGATCTTTAGTCAGCCGTAGGGCGAAGGCATAGAGCCCAAAAAGAAGCAGGATGCAGAAGACGAAGCTGTGGAGGGCCAGCGCGCCAGCCGGGTTCATCCCCAACTCGACTTCCGCTGCACTGGTGATCGAGGTCAGGTAGTGGTAGGCGAGCGGTCCACCAGCGTAACGCGTGTTCTGCGGGGGGAAATTGTCGCCGTAGACAAACGAGGTGACATCCCCCAGATGCAGCGCCCAATCCCCCCAGATATTGATTTGGTTGGCCCAGAGCCCCTGCCTGTCGTAGACGAGCGCGCCCATCCAGAGGATGACCCAGCGGAAAACAAAAAGGATGAGGATAACAGTCGAGAGCGGCCCGAAAACCGCCACCGCGCCGGCGAGCCGATTTGTCGTCTCCCCTTGACCGCGCCACAGCTGACGGGGCAACAGCTGGCCGACGGCGGCGACACTGGGGGACGGTTCGGGTACCGGATGCCGCGCCGTGGTTGTCGCGGAGAACTCGAGCACCTGCTGTCGCCCCACCACCGCTTCGAACACGGCCGTCAGGGTCGACCACGGCCAAGCCCATAGTGCCCCCGCCAGACTGACCGCTGCAACGATGACCACCAACCCCGTGCTCAATCCCCCGAAGGTGATCGCCAGCACCAACAGCGCCAGCGACCCGACCACCGCACCGAGCGGCAGCCCGTAAATCCACTCCTCCAGCACTGTGAGCTTGTCGGTCAGCCGCCGTAGGGCGATTACTCCCGGTAGCCCGAGTGCCAGCAGCATCAGGCAGGTCGCGATCGCCCCAAGCATGGCCTCGTCCTTCGTCGGTGTTGTCCCCGCGGTACGCCGTTCAGTCGCTCATGGGCGTCGCAGCAGTAGGATCTTTCGCCAGCCGATCAGCGCCATGAATCCAGCCAGATGCGGGCGGACAGGCCGCCGTTACTGAGCGGGAGCCCGTAGGAGATCGGGGCAAAGAAGAGGAAGCCCGCGACCGTGACCGCGAGTATGCCCCAGTAAATGGCAGCCGAACGCCCGCAGGGGAACTTCCATCCGTCGGTCATCCAGCCCGCCAGCAGTCCCAGCCCAATGCTGACCGCGGCGATACAGAACATGAACGCGAAAAAATAATGGTATAAAAACATCGGCCGCACGATGGTGACGAACGGCAAGAAGTTCGCTGCCCAGGCGACGCCGAGCAGGACCAGCACCCCGAGATGCCGTTGGAAGAGCACCGGGCGGCGCAACCAGCCGACCGCCACCACGATCACGCCCACCAGCAGGCCCCACCAGATAACTGGGTTGCCTTGCAAGTAGATGTACTCCTGCGTGCCAGGGGTCGTGGTCGCGCTAACCCAGTAGTAGACCGGGCGCTTCAGGATCGGCCAGCTCAGCCAGCTGGAGCTGTATGGGTGGTGGCTGTTGTTGAGCGAGAGCTCATACCGGTGCATCGCGTCGTTGGTCTCGATGAAGCGGTCAAGGAACGACATGCTAGCGGCCGGGTTGTAGTTGGCGTTGCCGACCAGGGTGGATTGGAAGCGCACGGACATGAACGCGTCACCTGGGCCGCTGTGCGAGAGCAGCTGGAAATGGATGGCGAAGACGCTGACGTAGAGTAAGGCCGGGACGAGGAGCAGGATGGCCACCTGGGGCAGCGCGCGCCGCCAGCTGACCCGCTGCCGCAGTGTCTGAGCGAACCACACGAGCCCGATCACCCCGAGTGCCGCCAGGCCGGTCAACTTGGTGCTGGCGGCCATACCGGCCAGGACGGCGCTGGCGATCAGCAGGATCCAGTGCGCCGCTCCGGTGTGGCGCCGGGACGCGAGGTAGCAGGTGAGGGCACCGATGCCGAACAGCAGGAGCATGCTGTCGATGAGGATGAGCCGGGACTCGACGAGGATCGCATTGTCGAGGAGCAGCAGCGCCGCCCCAAATGTCGCCACCTTCCGGCTGGCGGTCAGCTCGCGCAGCAACAGGTAGAACACTGCGACGAGCGCCGTGCCGGCCAGCGCCGGCAGCAGGCGCAGGACCACCGCGGGATCGGTGGACTGCGCCGTGGCCGAGACCCCGAACAGCTTCGCCCAGCCGGCCAGCAGCAACTTGCCCAGCGGCGGGTGGAGGTCGAAGAAGTACGAGCCGTCCCGGTAGCGCAGCGCGTCCTCGCGGAAATACACCTCGTCGAAGACGATCGCGCGCGGGTGAGTGATCGCCGTAAAGCGGGTCACCGCGGCGAGGAAGGTGAGGACGGCGAGCTCCGGGGGGATGGTGCGCCGCCGTAGGGGTGTCCGGACGTCCTGGGGGGTACCCGTCCTGGGGTAGGAGCGGACCGAACCTGCCACGCGACACCCCATTCCGTGCAGCTCGAGGCGGGCCGGCGTAGGCCGACCCGCGCAGGAAGAACCCTCTAAGACGAGTATGAACATTCATTTAACGGTGATTTGCGGCGCACCGGCACACTCATGAAGCGCTCTTGAGCTACGGTCAACGCGCAGGGAAAAATCGGTTTCATCACGACCACAGCCCGTCCCGGTCACGGTGTTTCACCTGTGGCGTACCGCGTTGGTGACCAGCAACCCACGCAGAGCGACCAATAGTAACCGTTGACATTCCGCTTACTGTTTCGAGCGTGACCTCCGGAAACCTCACATCGGCCGGCACATCCGCTGCTCCACAGCCGCCTGCGCTCGCACCCATTGTCGACATCGTCATTCCGGTTTACAACGAGGAAAAAGATCTCGAGTCGTGCGTGCGACTTCTGCATGCACACCTGACTAGCGGGATTCCCTATCCGTTTCAGATCACCGTCGCCGACAACGCGAGCACCGACACCACGCTGGAGGTCGCGAACCGGCTGGCCGCGGAGTTCCCGTCGGTGCGGGTCGTGCACATGCCGGAGAAGGGCCGTGGGCGGGCGCTGCGCGCCGTCTGGTCGACGTCGGACGCATCCGTGCTGGCCTACATGGACGTCGACCTGTCCACCGATCTCGCGGCGCTGCTGCCACTGATCGCGCCGCTGGTCTCGGGGCACTCCGACCTCGCCATCGGAACGCGGCTGCACCGCGGGTCGCGCGTTGTGCGCGGGACGAAGCGGGAGCTCATCTCCCGGAGCTACAACCTGATGCTCCGGCACACCCTGTCCACCCGCTTCTCCGACGCGCAGTGCGGGTTCAAAGCCATCCGGCGCGAGGTCGCGGTGCAGTTGCTGCCATTGGTCGAGGACAACGGGTGGTTCTTCGACACCGAACTGCTCGTGCTCGCCGAGCGCAGCGGGCTGCGCATCCACGAGGTCCCGGTCGACTGGATCGACGACCCGGACAGCCGCGTGCACATCGTCAGCACCGCGATGGCCGACCTCCGCGGAATCGCCCGGCTGACCCGGGCTTTCGCGACCGGCAGGCTGCCGGTTAACGATCTGCGCGCCCAGCTGGGCCGGGCCCCGCTGGAACCGGCCACACTCGGCGTGCCGGCCGGGCTGACCGGTCAGCTGGTGCGCTTCGCCGCCGTCGGGGTGCTCAGCACCGTGGCCTACCTGGTCCTGTTCCTGCTCCTGCGCCCCCCACTGGGCGCGCCGCGGGCCAACGACCTGGCCCTGCTGATCACCGCGATTGCGAACACGGCGCTCAACCGGCGGTTCACGTTCGGCGTCGTCGGGCGGCAGCGGGCGACCCGCCACCAACTGCAAGGCCTGCTCGTCTTCGGGATCGCTCTGGGCCTGACCAACGGTGCGCTAGCTGTGGCCTATGCCCTGGACAGCGCGCCGCCGGCCGTGGTCGAGGCCGCGGTGCTCGTCGCCGCCAACGCCGCCGCCACATTGCTGCGGTTCCTCCTGCTGCGCCGCTGGGTCTTCCGCAAGGCCTGAACAAGCGTCACCCCGTGACCTGGAGGCCGTCATGCCCGGCGCGTGGATCTCCCTCGCGTTCTGAGAATCCCGCGATGACGGTTCGCTATCCCTTGTGGGGTTTGCCGTAATCCCCTGGTCGACTGCTGGGCTTTTACCATCTACCTCCGGGGCTCAGGGTTGCCCCGTCATGTTGGCGTCGTTATCCCCAGGTTGGAGCACAGATGCGCAAAGTCCTCGCCGTGTTCGCCGCGCTCGCGGTGGCTGCCGGTGCCGTCGTCTTCTGGCAGCCGCTCATCGCCGCCGCTGACCCGGTGACCCCGGCCGCTCGCCACCCCACCACCCGGGTGTGCCCCGAGGACAACAGGCTGCTGGTTTGCTTTGCGATCCGGCAAACGGACACGGTGCCCACCCTTGGGGCCAACGCGCTACCCAACGGGTTCGGACCGGCCGACCTGCGCAGCGCCTACCACCTCACCACCACCGGCAGCGCCGCGATGACCGTCGCGATCATCGACGCCTATGACGACCCGACCGCCGAGTCGGACCTGGCCACCTACCGATCCACCTTCGGTCTGCCGCCGTGCACCACCACCAACGGCTGCTTCCGCAAGGTCAACCAGAACGGGCAGGCCAGCCCGTTGCCAGCAACCAATGCCGGCTGGGCGGGCGAGATCTCCCTGGACCTCGACATGGTCGCCGCGATCTGCCCGGACTGTCACATCCTGCTGATCGAGGCGAACAGCCCGACCATCAGCAATCTCGGCACGGCGGTGAACACCGCGGTAAACCTGGGCGCGAAGTTCGTGTCCAACAGTTACGGCGGCTCGGTGGACAACTCGGCAAACAGCTTCGACACCTCCTACTACAACCACCCCGGCGTAGTGATCACGGCAAGTTCCGGGGACAGCGGATTCGGGGTTTCCTACCCCGCGTCGGGCAAGGGGGTGACGGCGGTCGGCGGCACGTCGCTGACCCGCGACGGCAGCGCCCGGGGCTGGTCGGAAACCGCCTGGGCCGACGCCGGCTCGGGGTGCTCGACCTCGGTCGCCAAACCGGCCTTCCAGGTCGGACTCAACACCGGCTGCGCCATGCGCGCCGAGGCCGACGTCTCCGCGGTGGCCGACCCGCAAACCGGCGTCGCCGTCTACCAGACCTTCGGCAACAACGGCTGGGCAGTGTATGGCGGCACCAGCGCCTCCGCACCGATCGTCGCCGCAGTGTATGCGCTGGCCGGCAACCCCGGCGCCACCGACTCGGCCAACAGCTACCCCTACGCCCACCCCAGTGCCCTCTACGACGTCACCACCGGCAGCAACGGCTCCTGTGGCGCTCCGCTGTGCACCGCCGGCGCCGGATACGACGGCCCGACCGGGCTCGGCACGCCCAATGGCACCGCAGCTTTCTCGGTGCGCTCCGCATCCAATGTCGCGCTGACCTCCTCTGCCAATCCCACCCTATTCGGTCAGGAGGTGACATTCGCGGCAGCGGTAACCTCCCCCGCCGGCAGTCCCACCGGCAGCGTGACTTTCACCAGCGACGGCCACCCACTGGGCACTGTCGGACTGGGCAGTGTCGGACCAGGCAGCGGCCAAGCCGCCCTGACCACCTCGACACTGCCCATCGGCAACCACACGATCACGGCCAGCTACAACGGCGACGCGAACTTCGCCGCGAGCAGCGCCACCCTGGCGTTCCTCGTCAACGGGATCACCTACGCGACCAACAGCATCACCACTATCTCCAAGACGCTGACCATCGCGCAGTTACAGCAAACTTACAACTGCCAGAACAGCACCATCAAGCCGATGCTGCCGCAGTTCGGCTCAGGCACCCGGCAGTCATTCCTCACCTCGCTGGGCTTCACCGATGCGGCGGACTTCACTGCTCAGCCCGGTCACACCTGCATCAGTCAGACGGATGCGAGCGGGAACCCGCTGAAGGAGAACGCTGGCAACCTGCTGACCGCAGCGAACCAACTTGAGCCCTACTCCATTGCGAGATTCATCGCGCAGACCACCGGAGCCGAGCCCGACGCGCACGGTTCCATTGTGCTCCGTGCAATCAACGGCGTACCGCCACTGCTGCCATAATTCACAGAGCCGGCAAGAAAGCGTCCTGACACCTGGGCTCGACGCTGCCGTCAACAGCCCTCATCGCGAGGAGCTTTCGAGCAAGAAGAGGTGGCAAAATGACCAGCTCGGGGTAATCAGAAGTCCGATTGATCACATAGTTCTGACCCCCACGCTCATACGTGACCGCCACGTCAGGGTTTTCGGCCAGGTAAGCCCTGAACGAGTCCCACGGTAACAGGTAGTTCGAGGTGGCGTACAAACCCAAACCCTGGTCGCTGGACGCGACGACCTTGACCAGATTCGCCTGGCGGTTCGCCAGCGGGAACGAGGACCTGACAATCAAGTGATTACTTTTTCCGTCCACCATTCGCAGATTCGAGTACATGGTGTAAACGTACCCGGTCCGCAGCTCGAAGTAAGGCAGTAGGCCATTCAAGACCACAAGTGCGGGCACCACCAGAAGCCACATTTTTTCTTTTCCCGGAAGAGCGAGCAGTCGCTCAGGGTTCGGCCGCCCGTGGTGAGCCAGCCACATAACCACTCCCAATAGTACAGCAACATCAAAAACGTACCAAAAGAGCAAGCGTCCTTCGAAGAAAACAAACGCGGCGAGACTACCGGATCCGATCCATCCAGCTCCCAGCACCACTCCCGCAACCGTCACCCATGAGATCATGAGCCAGGCACCCCTGCCCCGGAGAAAATTGAGAGCGCGCACCGCGAACAGCGCTGGAAGAAACATCACGAAAAGTGCGGTCAGGACCGATGAGAAGTCGATGAAAAGATGCCGGAGATCGAGGGCTATCAAGCTATGAAAAACCAGGCCGAGCACAACCCCGAAGATCCGCGTCCGCCTACCGAGGAGGAGAATGGGAATCGACAGTTCGGTCATGACCGCCACGAGCGGAAGGAGGTGAGCCAGACCTCCCGCACCTACTGTCAGCGGGGCGTCGAGCCCTAATGATCTGACAGTCTCATCGAAGTAGAAGTTGCTACAGCTGACCGCGGTGTCGAAAAACGCCGAGTTCAGTTTCGCAAAAGCTGCAAACGAGTAGAACACGATGAGGCACCATCGAGCGAGCGGCAGGAACATCTCGGCGAGCTTGCCCCTGTCGATACGCCCATTCCGCACTGTGGCCAGAACAGACAGGAGCAGGGCAAGGTCCACCAAGGCCACCACGAGCCAGTGGTTTCCCAGCACGGGCGCTTCCTGCCATGCGGTGATCAGCCCAAGCACCACCACCAGCACTAGCGGGAGGTCACGTGCCGGCCTGAGCAGGAGCCACAGCGCGCACATCGCCAGCAGCGCATGGCTGATCCCCAGCGTCGTGGGATCGCTGAAGATCTGCACTGCGCGCCCGCTTGGTCCCAAGACATGAAAAAGCGCAGCAACTGCCCACAAAAACGCGAATAACGTAAACATGTCCCCCGTCGCTGCACTGAACGCGGGCGACCCCGGGCGACGTCGGCTCCGTGCGCTACGACCCGGTACACCGGTCTCCAGTTCCCCGACCGTGTCACTCCCCGTCACCCAAAACCGCCTTCCTCCGGCGTTGCCGCCAGACAAGCAACACCAGACCCGCGACGAGGAGCGAACCCCCGAGCACGAAGAGCCCGATCGGAGCACCTCTAAAGCCAGTTGAGGTGCGGGGACGCGTCTCAGCCGGTGGGTCGGACGGGATGTTCCCACCCGCACTGTTATTTGTTGTGGTGGTAGCGCTAACGTCGGGCGCAGTAAGGGTGTAATGCGTCGCGTCGGTGAAATACATCGCCGTTGTGAAACTGCGGAACACTGCACCAGTGAAGTCGTCGACACAGTTCAGGAAAATGTCATACTCACCAGCCACAACCGGTTTACCGATAAACTGGCTCACCGCCAGCATGGTGTTGCTGAATTCGACTGAGAACGGGCCGGTGAAGGAGATCTTATCACTCAGGGTATTCACGACCGTACCATCGAAGCCGTTCGGCCCTTTCACGAGGCCGTTGTAGGAATTGGCAGTCGTTGGGCAGCCAGCTGGGGTGCTCAACGTGAAGGTGGTCCGCTCGGTCCCCGTTACCGGGGTCAGAATCAGGGGACCATCGTTCGGCGGCGGGGCCGCGTTGGCCCCCACACCGCCAAACACCGTCACCGCACCGCTGACGACGAAGGCAACAGCCACCACCATCAGCCGGCAGAGGAATCCATGCGCACGCACGACGAGAAAGGTTGCCCTCCACAGGTGAACCGCGAAAAGACAGCAGCCGACGAGAGGACTACGACCAGCCCCGCACAGCGTGTCCATCCAGCGGTCCCCGTAAACCAGGCCGTGGCGTACAGGTAAGCCACAGACCTCCTATGAACGGACCGATACGGCGCTCACTGGCGGCGAGCCACCCTCTGCCCGTCGCCCCGCATGCTCATGTGGTGCGCACACCCATGACCCCGCCAATCGGGCGCCGCCTCAGCAGGCGATGAGGTAGATGCGGGCGAACACCGTCCCGCCCGTAGGCGGTGGCGGCCCACCTCAGGGCAGCGCTACGGCTAAGATCACGGTTTGTGTGCCAAAAACGACACGATGAGGCTGTTGCCTAATCGTGGGTGGTGGCGGGGCGGCGCGGGCGGGTCTGGTTCGTGATTGTTGCTGGGTGGTGGGTGTGGTCTGGGGGTGCGCGGTGGCCCCGTGCCGCCCGGCCGGGCTCCCCGGGGTGGGGCCCGGCCGGGCGGGTTATGTGGGGGTTGCGCGGTGGTTTTTGGGGAGGTTGAACACGGTGGCGGTGAGGTGGGTCTCGCTGGTCACGGCCGCCAGCCCACGTCGGGAGTAGTGGTTGATCTGCCCCGCGTTTTTCGGACCGTCGGATTGTGTGCTTCTACGCTGCTTCCTGCGAGTCTACCCACTCTTTAAGGACCTCTTGCGGTGTCCTGTAGTCGAGACCGGAGTGGAGCCTGTTGGAATTGTACCAGAATTCGATGTACCGAGTGATGTCACGCCGGGCGTGTTCCCGGGTCG
>JBOHFG010000169.1:0-24440 GCA_050699575.1 Pseudonocardiaceae bacterium | reverse complement strand
GAGGAAAGGGTTCACACCGGCTCTACCAATTGGTCGACGCGGATGGTGCCGAGGTTGTCCGGTTCGGTGTGACCGACCACCCCGGCGACGTGTCGAGGTTAGTGCTCCGCCGGCTGGAGGAACGACTAGCACCGGTGTTCGGCGAAGACTGGACGGAGAGGGAACGATGAACACCTACGACGTGACGGTGTCCCATGAGGATGAGCTGTGGGTGGCTGATATCGCGGGGATGACCGCCGCCACCGACGTGCTCCGGTTCGGCGATCTCGATGTTGAGGTCCGTGACTTGATCGCCGGGCTGACCGACACCGCCCCGGACGAGTTCGAGATCCGCTGGCACCATCGGGCCGGGAACGACGACGTAACAGCGCTGATCGGCGAGCTGGCCGAGGTGGAAGCCGCCGCCGACACAGCCACCGCCAGACGGGACGCGGTCCGGTTGGAGATCATCCGTCGATTGTCCGCGGCCGGGCTGTCCCAGCGCGTCATCGCCGACGTGCTCGGCCTGTCCCACCAGCGGGTGAACCAGCTCGCCGCCGCATCCTGACCGGCGCTGCTTACTCGGGGGGCAGCCAGGCGACCTGGACGAGCTGGCGGCCGGCCTTGCGGTCCACCAGGGTACCCCGGCCGGGCGGCATGGGGGATGGCTTGACGTTGCCGAGCAACGGGCCCTCTTCAAGGCTGCCGCTCATCACAATGCCGGGGGTGGACAGCTCCCGCAGTCTGGCAATCACTGGCTCGAACAGGGCTCGCGCAGCCCCTCCGCAACGCCGGGCGACGATCAGATGCAGCCCCACGTCCTTGGCCTGGGCCAGGAACTCCAGCAACGGCGCGAGCGGGTTCGCCCCGCCCTGGGGGGCCACCAGGTCGTAGTCATCGACCAGGACGTAGAGCTCCGGGCCCGACCACCAGGAGTGGTCCCGGAGCTGCTGCGGGGTGATCCCGGCGCCGGGCAGGCGGTTGCGCATCGAGCGCTGCACGTCGCTGACGATCGGAGCCAGCACGTCGGGCGACATTCCGTACTCGAGGAGATGCTCGGAAGACTCCAAGAAGCCGAGCATGGTACGGCGGTAATCAACGATGATGATGCGCGCCTGCTCGGGGGTACAGCGCGCCACGATGCCCCGGGCGATCGTCCGCAGCAGCGTAGTCTTGCCGGACTCACCGTCGGCGAAGCACAGGAAGTGCGGCTCGGCGGCGAAGTCCAGGGACACTGTGGCGAGCTCGGCCTCGTTGATCCCGATCGGGATCAGGTGCGGGCGCTGGTCGGCGGGCTCGGGGAGCTGCACGTAGGGAATCCGCTCGGGCAGCAGCCGGACCCGCGGCCCGCGCCGGCCGGGCCACGCATCGCGGATGCGCGTGATCGAGCCGGCGACCGCGGTGCCGACGTCCGCAGCGCTGGTCATCGCATCGATCCTGGGCAGCGCGGCGAGGAAGTGCAGCTTGTCCCGGGACAGCCCCCGGCCGGGCCGGCCCGACGGCACGTTGGCCGCCACCCGCCGGTCGATGTCGGACTCCCCCGGGTCGCCGAGGCGCAGCTCGAAGCGGGTGCCCAGCAGGTCCTTGAGCACGGGGCGAATCTCCGCCCACCGGGTGGCGCCGATCACCACATGCACCCCGTAGGACAAGCCCTGGGTGGCCAAGTTCACCACCCGCGTCTCCAGGTCGCTGACGTCGAACTCCTGACGGAAGCTGTGCCAGCCGTCGATCACCAGGAACACATCACCGAACAGATCCTCCCGCAGCTGCGTCTGGCCGCGCTGCCGGCGGGCCCGGAAATCCGCCATCGAGTCGATACCCAGCGAACGGAACAGCTGCTCCCGGGCGGTGAGCAACCCGGTCACCTCGGCGATGATGCGCCGGACGGTGTCCGGCTCCAGCCGTCCAGCCACCCCACCACTGTGCGGCAGGCCATCCAGTGACGCCAAGGTGCCGCCACCGAGGTCGATGCAGAAGAACTGCACTTCCTCGGGGGTATGGGTGAGCGCCAGCGACATCAACAGGGAGCGCAGCAGGGTGGACTTGCCCGACTGCGGGCCGCCGGTGACCACGACGTGGCCCGCGGAACCGGACAGATCCGCCCAGAGCAGGTCCCGGCGCTGCTCATAGGGCTTATCGACAATCCCGACCGGGACGGTGAGCCGGCCATTGCCCGTGAAACCAGCTGGGGACAGCCCACGATCCTCGGTGACCGACAACGGCGGCAGCAGCTGGTCGAGCGAGGGGGGCACGTCCAGCGGGGGCAGCCACACCTCGTGGGCCGGGGGTCCCTGCCCACGCAGCTTGGCCACCACGACATCCAGCACAGTGGGCTCGGTGACCTTCGGCTCGGGCACCTCGACCACCTCGTGGTGGACGGGGGGTGCAGGGGCCTCGGGAAGGTCCACGTAGTCGGGCACGAACAGCCGCGGTCGGCGGTCCGAGGTCACCGGGATCGTGCTGGGTGCGGCGAGGACCCGACCGGCACGGTAGGGGCCCGAGACGTAGGCAGCCTTGAACCGCTCCATCGACGCGGTGTCGAACTTGAGGTAGCCCGAGCCGGGCACTGACGGCAGCTCGTAGGCGTCGGGCACACCCAGCACAGCCCGGGACTCCCCGGCAGAGAACGTCTTGAGCCCGATCCGGTAGGACAGGTGGGACTCCAAACCCCGCAGCTTGCCCTCCTCCAGGCGTTGCGAGGCCAGCAACAGGTGCATCTGCAGCGAGCGGCCCAGCCGGCCGATCGCCACGAACAGGTCGATCAGCTCCGGCTGCTGGGCGAGCAGCTCGGAGAACTCGTCAATCACGATGAACAGCGCCGGTAACGGATCGAGGTCAGCACCGTTGCCCCGAGCCTTCTCGTAGTCCTTGACGCTGGAGAAATTTCCCGCGGTGCGCAGCAGCTCCTGGCGGCGGTTCATCTCACCGGCCAGCGCGTCCTGCATGCGGGCGACCTGGGTGAGGTCGTCAGCCAGGTTGGTGATCACTGCGGCGACGTGTGGCGCGTGCTCCACGCCTAGAAACGTCGCACCGCCCTTAAAATCGACCAGCACGAGGTTCAACGTCGCCGAGGAGTGGGTGGCGACCAGGCCCAGCACGAGCGTACGCAAGAACTCCGATTTCCCCGACCCGGTGGCTCCCACACACAGCCCGTGCGGGCCCATCCCACCCTGGGACGCTTCCTTGATGTCCAGCTCCACGGGCTGGCCGAACTCGCCGAGCCCGATGGGCACCCGCAACCGGTCCCGGATCGGGCGTGGTCGCCAGGCCTGGGCGACGTCGAAGGCATGCGGGTCGTCGGGCAGACCGAGCAACCCGAGCAACCCGGTGTTGCTCAGCAGCGGCTCGTCCTCCCCCGGCGACTCCACCGCACCCAGGCGGAACGGAGACAGCGCGCGCGCCACCGCCTCGGCCTCAACCACGGCGAGCGAGTCGGGGGAGCCGAAGGGCTCGACACCAGCCGCCCCGCGGGCGCCGATCACCGCATCCTCGATCACCAGCTGCAGCCCACGACGGCTGGTCAACGTGCCCAGCGAGGTCGAGAGGTCGAGCAGGGTGACCCCGGCGATGCCCTCCTCAAGGAGGATCTGCTCCGCCCCGGTCACCTCTCCGCCATCGATGACGACCACGATGTGCGGCCCGTCACCGGGTGGCTGGGCGTTGCGGGAGAACCGTGGGCGGTCCCGGAGCTGCTCGCCGAGCAGCTCCTCGATCTGGGCCAGCGACCCGGCCATCATCCGCCTCGGTCCGGCCCCGTCGACGCGGCTCGGGTGCTGCACATGCGGCAGCCACTTCGCCCACTCCCAGTCCACCTTCGCCCGACCGGAGGTGACCACGGCCACGAGCAGATCGTCCGGGGTGTGGAAGGTGGCCAACTGGGCCACCATCGCGCGTGCCAACCCGCGCGCGGCAGCGGGCTCGCCGGAGAGCCCGATCGCGGCGAACCCGCGGATCGAGAGAGCGATCGGCAGCTCCGGCACGAGGGAATGCGCCCGGACGAACTGGCGCAGCGCCAGCTTGGTGATCGGCTCCAGCTCGTCCACCGGGCCGGTCTGCGGCGGTACCAGCAGGGTGGCCAGCCGCTGCGCTCCCCGGCAGATCCGCACGTGGCAGAAATCGGGGTCACCGACGCGGCGCTCCCACATCCGCCGGCTGCTGGCAATCGACCACAACGCGGCCGGATCGGGATGACTCCACTCCATGGCGGCGCGCTGTTCCCGTGCGGTCTCCCGGGCCCGCTCCCGCATCTGGCCCAGGTAACGCAGGTAGTCCTTGCGGTCCTCGTTCATCTCGGCCTTGGCCTGGCCACCCCCGCGGCCACCGGCGAACATGCCGACAGCCGACACCACCATCATCACGATCGGGAACAGCAAGAACTGCGGATTCTGCTCGCTCTTCCCGACGAAGGCGTATGCCACCATGCCCAGCATGGCCACGATCATCACGACCGGCAGGATCTTTTGCACGACGCTGCCCGGGATGACCCTGGGCACCTCGGGCGGCGGCTCCAGATGAACCTCACCACCGGGCATCTTCGGCGCCACCAGCCGAGGTAGCCGCCGGAACTGCACGGTGCTCATCCACGATCACCTTCTGCCCCGAGTTCCTTGGCCGCCTCACGGATGTCCTTGGCGGTGTCGATGGCCCGCCAGTAGCCCTCGATCGGAAACCCGGCCAACCTGTGTTGCCTGGCCAGCAGCGGGAACGTCGAACGCTCGTGATCCCCTGTGTCGGGCAGCAGGTTCAGGATCTCGCCGGCGAACACATAGACGCCACCATTGATCGGACATGGCGACGGCGGGGCCTCCACGAAATCAATCACCCGGCCCAGCTCGTCGACCTCGACCACACCCCACGGCAACCGCGGCCGGACCAGCCCGATGGTGGCCACCGCCGCCCGTTCACGGTGATACGCGGCCATCGCCGCCAGGTCGAACCGGGTCCAGATGTCGCCGTTGAGCGCAAACCAGGCATTGTCCGGTGCGGGCAGCTGCTTACCGGCATGTTTCAGACCGCCACCCCGACCCAGCGGTACGTCCTCCACCACCGTGTCCACTCGCACCGGCTGGCTGCTCGCCGACAGGTGCTCGATCAGAACCTCGTGGAGGTAACCGGCGGAGACCACCACGTCGGTGACCCCGGCCTCGGCCAGCCACTCGATCTGATGGTCGATGATGCACCGGCCAGCGATCTGGATCATCGGCTTGGGGACGGTGTCGGTATAGGGCTTCAGCCGCGATCCCTGCCCACCAGCCAAGATCACCGCCTGCCGCACCATCGCGAGACTCGTCATGCCGCAGACCCTAACGTGCGGTGAGTCCGCCAACCCGGCTCACGCAAGTGCACGTGCAGTGACTGCAACGAGAGCCGCTGACCGTACAATTTGCCGCCTCTCGGCGACGGGCTGCGCACAGCCTGGGCCGATCCGCGGGCTGCACAGCAACCCGATTCCCGGACTCTGAACTATTGTCGCAGGTAGAGAGGCCAGACCAGGGACCAGCAAGCGGGGTTCGCCGTCCACAACCCCTCGAACGACCGCGTGGATACTCCCCCCGGAACTACAGCGCCGCGGACATCACTACCGATGGCCGGCAGGCCGAGCGAGGAGTACAGCGGGTGCCATCCCACACCAACGGAGTTCCGACAGTTTCACCGTCCGGCACCGAACCGACGGTTCCACCGTCCCCGGCAGGATCGACGGTTCCACCGTCCCCGGCAGGATCGACGGTTCCACCGTGCACTGTGTTCAGCAGGGTGACGGTGGTAGCCCCCCGCACCCGCATCGACCTGGCCCTGCCCTCGGACGTCGCGGTGGCCAACTTGTTGCCGATGCTGCTCAGAATGGCCGGTGAGGCCAGTCCCGACGGGGGCAGCAAGCACGGCGGCTGGTGCCTGGCCAAGCTCGGCGGCGAGGCGATCGATCCGGACCGCCCGCTGAGCTCGCTGGGCGTGGTCGACGGTGATCTGCTACAACTGCGCCGCCGCAGCGACGATCCCCCGCCTCCGCTGTTCGACGACGTGGTGGACGCCATCGCGGTCGCCACCCCGGACAGCTACCGGCCGTGGACCGAGCACACCGCCCACACGCTGGGGATGGTCGCCGCCGGACTGGCTTTGCTGGCCGGCGCCGTCGCACTGTTCCGGGCGGGGTTCACTCACGCTGAAGCACGCACCGACGTCGCTGTCCTCGCGGGCGCCACCGCGCTGGCCGCCTTGACGACCGGCGCGGTGCTGGCCCGGGTGTACGGCGAGACCAGCGCCGGCGTCCTGGTGGCAGTGGGCAGCCTGCCACTGGGTTTCGTCAGCGGGCTCTACCTGGTGCCCGAGGGCATCCACGCGGCGAGCTTCCTGCTGGCCTGCACGCTGACGCTGGTGTTGGCCGCCGCTTCGATCATGGTGCTCGGCGCCGGCATCACACCGTTCGTCGCCTGCGTCACGGCCGGTGCGCTGGGCGCGCTGGCCTTTCTGGGCGCCGTCCTCGTGGGGGATCATCTCGGGACAGCAGGCATCGCGGCCGGGGCGGCCGCAGTGGCACTCGGCGGCATCTCGGCACTGCCCCGGTTGGCCATCCACCTGTCCCGATTGCCCATGCCGCAGGTCCCCAGCAGCACCAGGGACCTGCGGGAGGACGCCGATTTCCCGGACTACGCCACGATCGAGCATCAGGCCGGTCTGGCGCATGAGTACCTGACCGGCATGATCGTGGGATGCGGCGTGGTGGCTGCGATCGGCGCGGTGCTGGCCACGACCGGAGACACTGCGCCCACACGTGCGTTGGGGATGGTGCTAGGCGTAGTGGTCGCCGCCGTGCTGATGCTGCGGGCGCGATCCTACGCCAACGGCAGGCAGGCGAGTGCGCTGCTGGTCAGCGGCATGATCGCGGTGGCCGGGCTGATGGTCGTGCTGCTGGCGAAAACCGGTCAGCCCCGCCTGCTGTTCGTCGGCTTCGGTGGCCTGCTGGTGCTCGCAACGTTCGCGCTGTTCACCGGGGTGGTGTTGCCCCACCGCCGGTTCTCCCCGGTGCTGCGCCGCTCGGTGGACGTCGCCGAGGCGGCGCTCATCGCTGCGGTGCTCCCGCTGACCCTGGGTGTGATGAACCTCTACGCCATCGTCTGGCAACGGTGAGAGCACCGGCTGGTCGTCGCCGCACCCAGGTCGTGGCCGGTGCGGTCACGGTGGTCCTGTGCCTTGCCGGGCCGACGTGGCCAGTGCACGCCCAACCAGGCGGCAATCGGCCACCAGGCGTCCCCCCTCCGGTGGACCAGACGGCCCTGCCAACTCCGGCCGACGTGCGCACCATGCCCTATCTCGTGAACAACAGCGCTACCCGGCAGACCGGTCCAGCCGCGCAGCAGACGGCCTGCCAGCAGCCGGTCATCGGCCCGCAGAACCTCGCGGCCGAGCCGGCCGCGCAACGACAACTGCGGATCCGGAAAGCCCAGAAGCTCGCGACCGGACGCGACCAGTTGGTCGCCGTGATCGACAGCGGGGTGCAGCCACACCCCAGGTTGGCCGGCCGGTTACTCAACGGCGGGGACTACATCGAGAACCGCAGCGACCTGTTCGACTGCGACGGCCACGGCACCGCGGTCGCTGGTCTCATCGCCGCGGCGCCCGATCCGGCCACCGGGTTCGTCGGGGTGGCCCCCGCGGCACGGATCCTGGCCATCCGCCAGGCCAGTACCTTCTACTCGGTACCGCTGCACCAGCTTAAGGACGGCCAGGACATCCGTCTGAGCGTTGGTGACACCGTGAGCATGGCACGGGCCGTGCTGCGTGCAGTGCAGCTAGGCGCAACAGTGATCAATATCTCGGAGGCCGCCTGTTTCCCAGCCGAGCCCAACCAACCCAACGCGCCGGACCTCCAGGCCGCCGTGCACTATGCGGTGGACCACAACGTGGTGGTGGTGGTGGCCGCCGCCAACACCAGTGGCGTCTGCACGCAGAACAGCCCCGAGGCGCTCACCACGATCTCCTCACCGGGCTGGTTCGATGACGACGTGCTCGCCGTCGCCGCAACCAACGGCAACGGCGAGCCAGCGGACTTCTCACTGCGCGGACCCTGGGTTGACGTGGCCGCACCGGGCACCGGTGCGGTCTCCCTGGCAGCTGGACGACCGGGGCTGACCACCGGACTGGTCGACGTCCACGGCCGAGCGCACCTGCTCGACGGCACCAGCTTCGCCACGCCCTACGTCGCCGGGCTCGCGGCGCTGGTCCGGGACCGGTACCGGAACCTGACCGCGCGCGAGGTGATGAACCGCATCAAGCGGACCGCGCGGCACTCCACCGGCCCCGCTGGGCGCCGCCCGGACGTCGGCTACGGCATGATCGACCCGGTCGCCGCACTCGACACAGTGCTCCTCGAGGAGCACGATGTGACGCCCCAACCGGTGCACCACACACCCCCGCCACCGCAGAACACCCTGCCGCGTACCGTCGCGTTGGCTGGCTCTGGCGCCGCGCTCGGTCTGTTGGGATTGACCCTGGTGGTTGTCCAGACCGTTACCCGACACCGCCGGAAACACCTCGGTCAGCCGAGCTGACCGATCACGAAGAACGCCGCCAACCCCAACAGAGCGAGGATGAGGCCCACCACCATCGCCCGCAGGTGCTGGCGCATCGGCTCGTGCAGCATCACCGCGTCCCGGCGAACCAGCGCCGACTCCATTCGGCGGAGCACGAAGCGGTAGGCCTGTACCTGCGCCTTGGTGGTCGGATCCGTGGACATCGGCTGCCTGCCGCTCGTCAGTGGGCTGTACGGTGCCGCAGGATAGCGAAACGCTGCCGGCGGACCACCACGTCCATCCTCCCGCGGAGACGGAGATATGACCGCAGCACAGGTTGCAGCGCGGCACCGTGAGTCGGCCCCGCCGCGGGAACCGACCGCCGGGACCGCTCCTCGGCTGCGCTCGACCGGGTCCCGGGCGGGGCCGCTGCCCCTGGTCAACCTGGTGGTGTTGGAGATCGGGCTGGCTCTCGGGCTGGTCCTGCACGCCGTGTGGTGGGCGGCACTCGGGACGCTGCTGATCGCGGTGCCCCTGGCGCTGGGGCGCCTCCATGGCCGGTGGCTCACCCAGTGGGTGCCGCTCACCGCGGGCTACCTGGCGCGCTCGCACAGCCGTCGCGTCACCAGTCCCGACCCGGTGGCCGCTGCCAGCTCGCGGCAACCAGCCGATGATCCGTGCCTGGCCCTGCTTCGCCTACTCCTGCCGGACCTGAGCATCACGCACAGTACCGACCACCGTCGCGAACCATTGGGCCTGGCGTGGTATCAGGAGACCTGGACCGCCGTGCTCGAAGTGGCTACCGCACCATCGATGATCATTCCGGTCGGCGGCGCCCCGAGCCTGCCACTCAGCGCGTTGGGCCCCTGCCTGCAAGACCGGGGTGTGGTGCTGGACACGATCCAGGTGATCTGGCACTGCTACCCGGGCAGCACCGCCCTGCCGTCGTCGTCCCCGGCGCTGCGCTCCTACCTGGAGATGTTGGGGCCGCTGCCAGCCGCTGCCCGCCGGACCACCTGGGTCGCCGTGCGGCTGGACCCCCGCCGCTGCCCGGTCGCCGTGGCCGAACGCGGTGGCGGGGTGGTGGGCTGCCACCGGGCGCTGATCGGTGCACTGTCCCGGGTGCGCAGCGCGCTGGAGTCCCGGGGCATGTCCACCCGACCGTTAGACGCCGACCAGCTGGTGCGCGCCGGTCTCGCCGCGGCCGAGCTGACCGCGGCGGCCGGGCAACCCGTCACGCTGAGTGAGGGATGGGCGTCGGTCACCACCGCCGGGGTGAGTCACGCCAGCTACGCCATCACCGGTTGGGGCGCCCGAGGTGCCGCGCCTAACCTCACCGCGGTGACCGGTGTGCGTGCGCTGTCCACGACGGTCGCTCTGTCGCTGTCCCCCGGGGAGGACGGCGCCGAGGTCGGGCTGCGGGGTCTGGTCCGGGTCAGTGCCCGCAACCCCGCGGAGCTCGAGGCGGCCGACGGCCGGCTGCAGGCCGTGTCGCAACGGCTCGGTGTCACGCTGAGCCCGCTGCGCGGGCAGCAAGTCATCGGCCTGGCCGCGACGCTGCCCCTCAGCGTGCCCCGATGACGGGCCGGGCTCTGGGTACTCCCGCCGGGGCTGTGGCACCGGAGTTCCTGGTCACAACCGATCTGCTTGATGCGATCAGCCCTTCAGCCGATCGCGGGGGCGTGGTCCTGGGGTGCGGCCTGCACGACGAACCGCTGAGTGTGTCGGTGCTGCGACCGTTTCCGACCCGGCTGGCCCTGGTCGGTGGGCGCTACCTGGCCAGCCAGGTAGCGCTGCGCACGATGGCCACCGGCGCCTGGGTGGTCGTCGCCACCAGCCGGCCCGATTCCTGGCAGCAGCTCCTCCACGCCGCCGGCGAGGGCCCCGAAGAACATCCCGCACCACTGGTGCAGGTACGCCGGCCCGCCTCCCTCGAGCTGCCGCGTGCCTCAGCGGACGCTCCCCTGCTGGTCGTGCACGATGACGGAGCGGTACCGCAGGAGCTGTTCCCGCCACGATCACCGTGGCAGACCACTTTGTCCGTGCTGCCCTCCCTGCACCCGCAGGCCGAGAGCACCGCGATCAACGCTGATCTGGTGCTGCTCCAGCGGCTCCCGGCCGGCCAGGCGCAGCTGGCCGCTGAGCTGTGGCAGCTCTCTGCGCCGATGACCCACCAGCTGACCACGTTGACCGACGACGGCGTGGTAGCTTTGGGCCCGAACCTGTGGCTGCCGTTACGGCTAGTCACCACCCCCGCGGAGCGGGAGATCCTCGGACCGGTACGCCGAGGCGACTGAGCAACCGCCGTTCTCCGGACATCAGCTCTAGTTGCGTTTTCGGGTCCTATCTACTTCCACTACCGGGGAGTCAGATGGCCGAAGGCAGATCTGATCAAGGCTCGGGCTACCGTCGGAGCAAGGATTGTCTGTCCCCTCTCGCGCGCCAGCTGCGATTGTCCTCCCAGGAACGTGCCAGTGGTGGATGACCACCCAGGGCCGAATGACTCCACCTGCACCTCAAGGTCGATCGTGGCGCCGTCTACGATGTGCAGGACAGCAAGCGGTGTCCCGTCTGCTGGAACCAGGTTCCCTGCACTCCTGAGCTGGTAGCCGAAACGCATTCCTACTGTGCCGTTAAATTTTGTCTCGCTGCCCGGGAGTGCGAGCACTCGCCGCACCAGGAAATCAAGACTCTGACCGGTCGAGTCTTCTGGCACAACAATGAGATGGGCAACAGATAATGCCCGGTTACGGACGTAGAGCCGGATTGTCGGGCGGGGAGCTTCACCGTTATGCATGATTGACGAGTCCGGCGCGGGCAGCACACGTTCACCGACTGCACGGTCCCGATGCCAGGTGGCGGCAAGCTGACTCACCATGCCAGACCAGTTATCGAAGGCGTCGAGACAGTAGCGTGGCGCCAGCAACGGGGGTAGCGGAGTCGCGTCCAGCCGGACAACAAAGAGGAAGGACCACCGCTTTCGGACTTGTTCTTGGAGGTCGCGCACGAGCGCGGCGGACCACTCCATCTCAACAAACGGGCGGTCAACGGAGGCATGTGACCAAATGAGTACATAGTAATCCGACTGCGCGAGGGCATTGTTAATAGCAAGCATGAAGTTGCCGCCCAGTGTGATGTCTTGCTTGTCAACGAAAGCATCGATTCCGCAACCGGCGAGATCTTCGCGAAGCTTCTCAGCTTTTTTCCTGTCTTCCCCGGCGAAGGAGAGGAAAACTTGCGGACGATACAGCTTAGGAGTGCGCGGCATGCCGCCTCCACTGGTCGAGGCTGCGGCGCAGCACACGGCGGACCGGACCGGCGCGAGTCTGCCAGCCGGCGTCACCGTACAGCGTCCAGCACGCCCAGCGGGCTGGATGGTCAACAGCGGGGATACCAGTGGGCACACCAGGCGCGCCACGGCACACGTCGGCCTGGGCACGCTGCAGCGCGAGATCGCGCGGCAGGTAGCGGACGTAGCGGTCGAAACGATCGAGCACGGTCGCCGCCACGGCGGCTTTCGCCCGCCACCTGGCTGCGATCACTGCGGGAGCACCTGCGTGGACAGCGGCCCGGACGAAGCCGACCCGCTCGTCGTGCCCGATGCGCTCGGACATCCCGGAATCGCAGGCCCCGAGCACGAGGGTTCCGCAACCGCGCAGATCCAGCTGTTCCAGATCTTGCGGGCGCAGGCGGCCAGTGGGTCCTTCGGGTGCGAGCTGCAGCCATGATTGCCTTGAGTCGTCATCGTCGTACTGACCATGGCAGTCGATCCGTATCTGGCGGTGGCGACGCAGCTCGAGCGCTGCCCGCAGTCCAGGGAGGGTGGCGCGCTCGCCGTCGAGCACTGCACCGGAACACCTGCCTGGCGCCAGAGTGATCCCCATGGCAGGTGGCCGGACCAGGAGCCGCCGGTCACCGCGCAGCTGTAGTGACCGGTGATGCAGGGGGAGTCGAGCGGACAGGCACGGCAGATCAGACAGGGCGTACCGGAGACCCAGCGGCCCCGTCCCGTCAGGAAGGGCCAGGGCGGCGAACGGGATTTCGGACAGTTCCCGGCCAGCCACGATCGCGATCCGATGAACGTCTTGCGGAAGCTTCGACACTACCGCACCGATACCGGCCAGCTCAGCAATTTTGCCGAGCCAGTTATCGAACTCGCCGCCCGCTATTGCCTCCTCGAGATGCTCGTCAGTACTGCTCCAGCACGTCATGAGCTCACCGATCGCACCCGCAAGATCCTCCCGTCCGGTAGCGACAGACGTATGGAAGAAACCTTCCCGGCCCAGCACGGCATGGTGTATCCGGCCAGGAGTGGAATGCATGATCCAGGCTACCTGAGCCGGGGACAGGCGAGCCCTGGTCTCGTTGACCCACTGGCATGCCGAGAAAAAATCACGCGGCCTCGGAAGGTCGCGGTGAAGATCCGCGCTACCGGGAAGGATACGCTCCAGGATCGCTGCTCCGCGGGCGGCTTCCATAGCAACGATGAGGTCGGCAGTAGCCCCGACGGTAAACCCAACAGCAGTCCCGGAAATCGCCTTTCCGGTGGCTTCGCCACCGGGCTCACCCAGCATTTTCGCGGCCACCTGAATACGCTTGTCGTGTTCATCTGGAACAGGCAGCAACATCCCGATTCGTACGGTATCGGTGAGTTGCCGGTCCGCGATGCTTTTCTCCAGGAGATGCGCTTGGGTCCAGGAATCCACCGCCAGCTCATGGGCATCGAGCCTGTCGAAGGCGTCGCCGCGGGCTCCCAGGGCACAGGCCTGCACCTCGGCGAGCGCGGTGGTCGAGGCGAGGTCAACTGCCCGGCTCAGATGACCGACGGCATCCTCGAGATACAACCTCTCCGCCGAGAGCTCGTATCTCGCAAGGTCGAGCTCCCCGGCAGCGAGGTGCCAGGTGGCGATATCGCGGTCGGCGCGCGCCAGCGCGCGGAGTTCTGTGAGCAGGCACTCGGCCTCATCAAGCCGATCGGCCACCGCATGCTGATCTGCATAGTCCTGTTCAGTACGCGGGATCAGCCGGCGGGCGTACTGGACTCGTCGATCAAACTGCGGGGAGAGGGCGTCGCTGGGCGCGTCACCGGCGGATAGCCGTTTCGCTGCTGCGTTAGCCGCCACCGGATCAGCTGAGACGACTACGGTATCCCACAGCAAGGGGAGTAGTTTTTCAGCAGTGTCGTCCTGGCGGAGCAGCCGCAGCAGCAAAATCAGCTCGTATAGCACGGCCCAGTGCAACGCTGGATCGATGCCCTGGTCGGCACCAAACAGCAGGAGCCGGAATGCCTCCTCGTAGCGGAGCTGGCGCCGGAGTGCCAACGTCCGCAGAAGATAGTCCGCGACGGTCTGCGAAGGCTCACCGGACAGCACACCGGCTACCGCGTGCTCGTCGCCTTCCTGCACGTCGCGGCGGAGCTTGTCGAGCTCGATGGTCGCCACGCCGACGGAGTTGCCCAGTTCTTCGAAAATCTCCCGGCCCGCATCCAGATGACGAGCTGCACCGTCGGCATCGTCTCGCTCGGCCGCGGACAGCCCCTCCACCCGATGCAACCGCGCGAGGTCATCCGCGGTGAGAGAGTCCGGCTGGCTGCGCAGTGCACGGCGGATCTCGGTGACGTCGTCACCGGCACCGGTGTGATCACCGAGACTGCACCGGAGCTCCGCTCGCTGCACCCACAGCGGGAGGTGGTTCGTGCCGGCCTGCGCCAGGTACCCGGTGCAGCGTTGCAGCGCCCGGGTGACCAGTCCTAACGCCCGCAGCTTTTCGGCATGATTACTGGCCAGCGCCAACCAGAGCGCGGAATTTCCGGTAGCCAACCCGATAGCCTCGTCGTAGGCCGTCTCCACACCCGATACATCACCGCGCGCAAACGCCTCCTCACTACGGGTCACAGCATTCGCGACCGGGGTACCCGGTGTGAGCTCGATGCAACGTCGCGCCGGTGGCGGCATCACTGCTCACAGCCGGGAAGCTTCTCGCTGGTGTCCGGGCAGACGAGGAGAATCGGCCCACTCGGTGCGGGGCCGACGCCACCACCCGGGCCGGCAGGGGGCGGTGTGCTGGTGACAGTGCTGCCAGGGCCCGCGCCGGTGCTGGGCACTCGCCACCACTCGCCACCACCGGACATGCGGATGTCGGGCTGGGTGGCCGTGCTCTCAGCGTTCGGACGGTCGGCGACCACAGCATCCAGGACAATGACCGTATCACTCCGTGGAAATTGTGCCGAAATGGTCACCCCATTGTCATTACCAAGCATAGACCGGTGCCAGTAAGTATTGTCGATGGAGGTGTCCAGCAACTCACCGACAGTGGCTTTTCGCCGTGAACCGGTCGTCAGCGGGCTTTGGTCGACATGCAATGCGCGAATGCCTTCGAGGTGGATCAGCGGTATCAGCACGGAAGGGTCGTAACCGACAGCCCGCCGCACCCGGTCGGCAATCTGATGATCGGCCGATGAAAGGATCACCTTGTCCGGTCCCGCTAACGCGACACCGTCCTCGCCGAGGAGCACTCCACGCCACAGCCCATCCTTGGCCTGCGCCGCACTGCGCATCGCCTCGATAACAGCACGATGATTGCTGAGCAGGGCGGCACCTTCGACGGTGCCATCACGACCGAAGACCGGATCATTGCCGGGCACCGCCCAGCGGTCACCGGTTTGGTAGACGGTGAAGGATCTGCCGTCATCTATCGTGGTCACCTGCACCTTGATCGCGTCCTCACGCGGCGGTTCGACCAGCAGGACCTGAGGCGGGCGGTCCCCGGCCGGTTGAGTGACCTCCATCCAAGGCGGGCCGCCGCCACCCCCGGGTGGCAGCTCGGGACCCGGCGACATCCTGGCCTCGAGGAACCGCGCCCCGCCGGCTCCCGGATCGGGGGCACCCAATCGGAGGGTCAGCTCACTGCCAGGCGGCGTCAGGTCACTGGTGATCGAGCTCCAGGGAGCGCCCGGGCCGCCGATCTTGCCCAGGACCCGGCCCTCGATGTCCGAGTAGGTGTAGAGCATCCCGTCCGAGGCCGGTGGCAGGCCAGTACCGAACCCAGCTGCCAGACGGTCCTGAACCGACTCGGCTACCCGGCGGAGGCGGTCAAGTGGTCCGGGCTTCCACTGCACGGTCACTGTATCGACCCCCGTGCGGTCCACCACCACGTTGTTGACCGCGGTGAGCCGGCCCAGCTCCTGGCTCTGGACCTGGACCCGCTCCGAGATCCGCCCACGGTCGGCCGCGAGGTCGAGCCCGAGCTGGCGAGTGGCGGTCTCCGCGAGCGGGACCTTCACGTTCCCCAGTGAGTTGACCCGGCGGCCATCGGCTCTGACGTCGATGACGGCATGACCGTCGGCTGCGGTCGACAGCGTGCGCTGGACATGCTCACCGACGTGACCGCCGCTGTCGATGGCCTCCTGCTTGATCTGCCCGGACCCGGTGTTCTCGTCGAAGTGAGATGTCGCGTCGAACAAACCGCCCCGGCGGATCGGCCCGGGGAGGTTGGGGTGGAGGTTGCGGCCACCTTGGCGCTCGATGGAGTCGCCGAGCGAGACACCTCCGGTGATCTCCACTAAGCCGCAGTGCGGGAAGGTTTTCGACGGCTCAGCCATGACGGCCTCATGCGTTGCCGACGGGGGCGTCACGAACCTGATCGGGGACCGTTCGCGCAGCTCATTGTGCTGCGCATACCAGTCCTTGAAATACAGGCCTGACTGGATCGCGCCGTCATCGAGCTGCGGGAGGTTCGTTCGCGCGCGGGACGCGAGCCAGTCCAGCGCGCCGCTCCACCGCATGATCTGCTCGAGCCGCTGGTACTGCGGCTCGTAGTCGGCGACTGCCTGGAAATGCTGGTCCCACCAGCGCAGGCCCCGGCCGAAGGAGAAGCTCGGTTCGACCTCAGTGCCCCCGTTCTGCTCCGACCGGGAGAACAGCCGCGTCGCCAGCGCCCCGATGTTCACCCGGTCACCATCGAAGGTAAAGCTGGCGTCGTTCTGGCCGAACCACAGCCGCCCGTGCTCGAACGTCGGAGCATCGGCGCCGTCACAGTGACTCCACGAGATCGGCGCCTCCGAGTCCGGGATGAACCCCCCGACCGCCTTGGCCGGAACTCCAGAGCCGACGCCCGATACCCAGTCTTTGGCCACCTTGTCGGTGTAGAACAGGGTCATCCCGACCTTGGTGCCTTCCAATTTCCCATCGTTGCGGGCCTGGCTGTAGCCTGACTGGCCCTTCAGCAGCAGGTTAAGCGCCCACAGCTGGGTGCGGTCGGCGGGCAGCCCCAGCTCGGCCGGCAGGGCACTATCGCGGAAGAGCGCATCATCGACGGCCTTGCCCAGTTCGCCCAGCGGGTCGGCCACGGGGAAACGGGAACCTGCCAAGTCGTGCAAGTCGTGGGGGATCAGCCGGTGCAGCCGGTCCAGCCGGTCAGCCAGACGCTCAGCCAGCCGGTTAGCCAGCAGGTCAGCCAGGTCCGCACGCAGGCCCGGGATCACCGCGAGGATGTCGTCTTTGGTCATCTTCGGCCCGGGATCCAGTGAGAAGGCGGGACGTCGGCGCGACGGTGGCTGCAGGTAGCCGCGCTGGATCACCGAGACGTCCTCGGCGTCCAGTGGCGCGGCCGGCACGTCAGGCCAGTTCCACCCGCCGGCCCAGACCTCCGACCCCCGCAGCTCCAACCACGACAGGTACTGGGTCCGCGCCAAGAAGTCGGTCAGCCTCTTGGTCTCATCGACGCGCATCGTGACGAACCCGTGCGCCGACCGGACGTCCGCGGTCGGCGCCGGCTTGTCGGGAGTCAGCTCGATCGTCTGAGCGCCGGGGTGCAGCTGGTAGTGGTGCAGCTGAACCTGCTGCGGATCAGCACCGGCATCAGCGCGGTACTGATCGATGAGCAGTCCAATCGTGCGGGCTTCGTGTGGGTCGCCACGCGGGACCAGCACGTGCAGTACGCCATGCCCGTCGAACAGAGCCCGTCCCGGTCCCGTGGGCTGCCTCGCGAGGTCAGCGAACGCCGCATCACGGACCGGCACCGTGTCGTAGGCGGCGTTGCGGAGCTGCGCGGTGTTCAGTTCCAGGTGGGAGGCCAGCCCGATCCGGGCCCAGTCCCGCAGCTGCTCGTCCACCTCGGTCGGGTCCAGGCCACGCAGCCGGCTTACGGCTCCCGAGTACGAGATAACCGTGGAGTTCTCGGCTTTCCCCACGTCAGCGGGGCTGCCGGTGCAACTGGCCGATGCCAGCAGCACACCAGCGATGAGCAATCCGGTCGCCCGCCGTCTCCAGCTGGCTTGTGGGGTACGCGACGGAGTGCCCATGCGGCTAACCCCCATAAGCTCTACACTCAACCTCGATTGAGTGAATTCGTACCGCGAAAACCGGCCCGCGACAGTGACCTAGCACACTGTTCATCATGTTGACCACCCCATTGATCAACGTTCGAGAGGTCGTCGTCACTGCGCGTTACAGGATCCGTCGAGAGATGCGAGGGATCGCTCAGCGGGCGAAGCTCCGCAACGCGCGGGTTTCCAGGGCGCGGGCGGCGAGTTGGGCGTCGTCGGGGTAGTCCACGCGGACCAGCGCGAGGCCGTGCGCGGGTGCCACCATCACCTCGCTGGCCCGGGCACGGTGGCTCAGTAGGCCGGCGGGCCAGTCCGGGGCACGCCGGCCCTCGCCCACGGCCAGCAGGGCACCTACCAGGCTGCGTACCATCGAGTGGCAGAACGCGTCCGCCGCGACGTGCGCCACCAGCAGGTGTAGCGCATCGCGGGTCCACTCCAGTTGCTCCAGTGCCCGCACCGTGGTCGCGCCCTCCCGGCGGCGGCAGAACGCGGCGAAGTCGTGCTCGCCGAGCAGCAGCCTGCTGGCCGCGTTCATCGCGGCCTCGTCAAGCCTGCGGTGGTGGGCGACAGTGTCATGCCGGCGGAGTGGATCGACCCCCCACGGCGCGTCGCAGACCCGGTACCGGTAGTGCCGCCGAAGCGCGGAGAAGCGAGCATCGAAGGTACGCGGCACCTGCCGCACCGCGGGCACCCGGAGATCCGGCGGCAGCAACCGGGCCAACCGGTGGGCAAGCTGATCAGGCGGCAGCGCATCGGGCGGCACATCGAGGTGGGCGACCTGCCCGGTTGCGTGCACCCCGGCGTCGGTGCGCCCCGCGACGGTGAGGGTGGCCTCGATCCGCGCGACGGTCGCCAGCGCGTCCTCAACAACGCCCTGGACGGTCCGTCGCCCGGGCTGGCGGGCCCATCCGGAGAAACCAGACCCGTCGTAGCTGATGTCCAGTCGGTAGCGCAGGAGCCCGCCGTCCCCGAGGGGGGCGGCGGGCTCCTGCGGTGCGGTGCTCGGGGTCAGGATTCGACCTCGTCCTCCCGTGGAGCGGGCGACGGGGTCGCCTGCTCGTGCTCTTCACCAACGGTCGCAGCGGTCGGCTCGTCACCAACAGCCGCGACGGTGGGCTCTTCGACAACGACCGCGGCGGTGGGCTCTTCGGTACTGCTGGCCGGCTGTGGCGCCTGCGGCCGACCCTTGAAGGCCTGGCGCTTGACCTCCTCGACCTCCGCAGCGGTGCGCTCGGTGACCAGCGCGATGATCGCCATCGGCGCGTTGTCGCCCTTGCGTGGCATCGCCTTGACGATCCGGGTGTAGCCACCCGGCCGGCCTGCGAAGTGCGGGCCGATCTCCGCGACCAGCTTGTGCACCACGTCTTTGTCTCGGATCACCCGCATGATCTCCCGGCGGTTGTGCAGGTCCGCCACCCGAGCCTTGGTGATCAACCGCTCGGCGAACGGGCGCAGCCGCTTCGCCTTGGCCTGGGTGGTGGTGATCCGGCCGTGGGTGAACAGCGATGTCGCCAGGTTGGCCAGCATCAGCCGCTCGTGGGCCGGCGACCCGCCGAGGCGGGCACCTTTGGTCGGCGTTGGCATTGTGGCTCCCTTCGGTCGCCTCGTGAGTGCGTAACAGTGTCATGACACTGTTACGCACTCACGAGTGCTACAGCTGTTCGGTCTCGGCGTAGTCGTGGCCGTCGTCTGCGTCGTAGTCGGGGCCCTCGTCGGCCCGGTGCTCAGGACTGCCTTCGTCAGGGCTGTGATCGGCGCCGTCGTCGGCCCCGTTCTCGCTGCCCTCGCCCCACCCGTCGATCGAGTACTCAGTCACCACCGCTGAGGGGTCGAACCCGGGCGGGCTGTCCTTGAGCTGCAGGCCGAGCCCGGCCAGCTTCAGCTTCACCTCGTCGATCGATTTGGCGCCGAAGTTGCGGATGTCCAGCAGGTCCGCCTCACTGCGGCCGACCAGCTCACCCACGGTATGGATGCCCTCGCGCTTGAGACAGTTGTAGGACCGGACGGTGAGATCCAGATCCTCGATAGGCATAGCGAATGCGGCGATGGTGTCCGCCTCGGCCGGTGAGGGGCCGATCTCAATGCCCTCTGCTTCCACGTTGAGCTCACGAGCCAGGCCGAACAGCTCCACCAGGGTGCGGCCGGCCGAGGCCAGCGCGTCCCGTGGGGTGAGCGACGGCTTGGTCTCTACATCCAGGATCAGCTTGTCGAAGTCGGTGCGCTGCTCGACGCGGGTGGCCTCAACCTTGTAGGTCACCCGCAGCACCGGCGAGTAGATTGAGTCCACCGGGATCCGGCCGATCTCCGCCCCGGAGGTCTTGTTCTGCACCGCAGGCACGTAGCCCCGGCCCCGCTCCACGATCAGCTCGATGTCCAGCTTGCCCTTGCCGTTCAGGGTGGCAATGTGCAGATCGGGGTTGAACACGGTGACCCCGGTCGGCGGCGTGATGTCCCCCGCGGTGACGTCACCCGGGCCCTGCTTGCGCAGGTACATCGACACCGGCTCATCCTCCTCGGAGCTCACCACGAGCTCCTTGAGGTTCAGGATGATGTCGGTGACATCTTCCTTGACACCCGGCACGGTGGTGAACTCGTGCAGCACACCATCGATCCGGATGCTGGTGACCGCCGCCCCCGGAATGGACGACAACAAGGTCCGGCGCAGCGAGTTGCCCAGGGTGTAGCCGAATCCCGGCTCCAACGGCTCGATGACGAACCGCGAACGGGTGTAGTCGACCGGGTCTTCACTGAGACTAGGCCGCTGAGTAATCAACATAACAGACATTCCTCCCAATTCAGGTGCCCACTATTTGACACCTTCCTGCCCAGCACCCCCGTCATGGAGACATATCGGGGTCCTGGAGGGGTGGTCCACCCCGATATGTCTCCATATCGGGGTGAGCCGTTACTTGGAGTAGAACTCGACGATGAGTTGTTCTTGGAGGGGTACGTCGATCTGGGCCCGTTCTGGTAGGCGGTGGACTAACACGCGCATGGTCGCGGGGACTACTTGCAGCCACGCGGGCACCGGGCGATCACCAAGAGTCTCCTTGGCAATCACGAACGGCAACGTCGGCACCGACTTGGGCTTGACGTCGATGATATCGAACCGGGACACCCGGAAGCTGGGGATGTCCACTTTCTCACCATTGACCAGGAAATGCCCGTGAGTCACCAGCTGACGCGACTGGCGCCGGGTGCGGGCCAGGCCGGCCCGGTAGATGACGTTGTCCAGCCGAGTCTCCAGAATCTGCAGCAGCGTGTCACCGGTCTTACCAGTGCGGCGGCTGGCCTCCTCGTAGTACCGGCGGAACTGCTTTTCCATCACCCCGTAGGTGAAGCGGGCCTTCTGCTTCTCCTGCATCTGCAGGAGATAGTCGCTCTCTTTGATCCGCGCGCGACCGTGCTGGCCGGGCGGGTACGGCCGACGCTCGAAGGCCTGGTCGCCGCCGACCAGGTCGGTCTTGAGCCGGCGAGACTTGCGGGTGGCGGGTCCGGTGTACCGAGCCATCTGTTCAGTCCTCTCCGCGCCTCAGACCCGGCGCCGCTTTGGCGGCCGGCAACCGTTGTGCGGCTGCGGGGTCACGTCCTGGATGGTGCCGACCTCAAGGCCGGCGGCCTGTAGCGATCGGATCGCCGTCTCCCGGCCTGAACCCGGGCCCTTCACGAAGACGTCGACCTTTTTCATCCCGTGCTCGGCGGCCTTGCGGGCGGCATTCTCGGCGGCCATCTGCGCGGCGAACGGGGTGGACTTGCGCGAGCCCTTGAAGCCGACGTGGCCCGCGGACGCCCACGCGATCACCGCACCAGTGGGGTCAGTGATCGAGACGATTGTGTTGTTGAACGTCGACTTGATATGCGCGTGACCATGCGCGACGTTCTTCTTCTCCTTGCGCCGAACCTTCTTGGCGCCGGCACCTGCTCGTGCTTTGGGTGGCATACGGGTGTACTCCTACAAAAGGTCTGGGTGGTTAGCGGGTCGCTACTTCTTCCCGGCCTTCTTCTTGCCGGCGACCGTCTTCTTCGGACCCTTGCGGGTGCGGGCGTTGGTCTTGGTTCGTTGACCGCGCACCGGCAGCCCACGGCGCCACCGCAGCCCCTCGTAGCAGCCGATCTCAATCTTCCGGCGGATATCGGCCTGGACCTCGCGACGGAGGTCACCTTCGACCTTGAGGTGTTCTTCGATGTAGTCCCGCAGCCGGATGAGATCCTCATCCGTCAGGTCCTTGGTGCGCAGGTCCGGGCTCACCCCGGTGGCGCTGAGGATCTCGTGCGAGCGGGTACGGCCGATGCCGTAGATGTAGGTCAGCGCGATCTCCATCCGCTTGTCGCGGGGTAGATCGACGCCGGAGAGTCGAGCCATGCGAGGCGTGTTCTCCTGTCTCGTCGTCACCAGGTCTGCTCCCCGTCCGTCCCGTGGGCAACTCATCGCCCACGGGCCCCGGCCTGGCTTCCGGGGGTATCCCGATCCCGCGTGGATCGGGTGGTACGGGGAGGTCTTCTCGCGCCGCGGATCAGCGACGTCGTGCCTGCTCAGCCCTGCCGTTGCTTGTGGCGCAGGTTCTCGCAGATCACCATCACCACACCGTGGCGACGGATCACCTTGCACTTGTCGCAGATCTTCTTGACGCTCGGCTTTACCTTCACGTCAGCTCTCCTGGTCACGGGACCGGTCAACGGCCCCGGGCCTTCAGTGGGTGGTGCGCTACTTGTAGCGGTAGACGATGCGGCCCCGGGACAGATCGTAGGGCGAGAGCTCCACGACCACCCGATCCTCGGGCAAGATGCGAATGTAGTGCTGGCGCATCTTGCCGCTGATGTGTGCCAGCACCCGGTGACCGTTCTCCAACTCGACCCGGAACATCGCGTTGGGGAGTGGCTCGACCACCCGGCCTTCGACTTCGATCGCCCCGTCTTTCTTGCCCATGTCCTCCGCGTTCCTGCTCACTTCGCCGGGCCACCGAGTTGCGGCCCAACCGCGACGCAGGCAGCCACCAGTTCCACCACGTGGGGAGGCATCACAAGAAGTGCGGGACGCGCACCGCTGAGCAGGAAACCTGCGCAGATACCTGCAGACACATTGGAACCAGCGCGTTGCCCGCGCCGACAGCACACTGTACGTCCTGGTCACACCCAGATCCAAACCGGCCCCGGGCGGGGCTTACGAAGGGTGTCCCCGTCTGCTGGCGAGCCGGAGGCGAGGATCCCCTCTATCCGGTGAGACCTGCTCGGGTGGCCAGCTGGAGAAGCCGGGGGTTGCTGCGCCGGTGCAGTGAGATCAGGACTCGCAGTACTTCGCGGCTCATCGGGTGGAGCTTCGCCTTCTGGGGCGCGGCGGTGAAGGCCTTGGCCAGTGCGGTTTGTGCGGCGTCCCGGTCGCTCAGGTCGAGATGCGCGCGAGCGGTGCTGATGTGGACGTCGACGATCCGGGTGGGCGGCAGACTGGTATCTCTGCTGGTCAGCTCCATCGCAAAACGAATGACGTCGCGGGGACGGCCGAGGTCACCTTCGGTGGCCAGCACGTGGGCGGCGGTGTTGTCCGGACCGAAGCGCTGGCTGTGGATCGGCAGGTCGGCCGGGAACTGCTCGGCCGCGCTGTACACGCCGACCAGCATTGCCCACCCTTGTGGACTGGCTGCAACGTGTGCGTAGGTGGTGGCCCGGTCAGCAGGCCGGGCAGCATCCGCAGCAGCCCCGTCAGGTCCGCCTGCCCGGTGAGGGTGACGGCGTGGTCGAGGTCGGCACGCAGCTGGGTGTCAGCCGGTCATCGACTCATCCAGCTCACCGGCGCCTCACCCCCGATGGTTTGCCGATACATCGATACATCGCCTGCGGAAGTCCACGATGCACGCGGCGACCAGCGACCGCACCGAGAGACCAGCGGTGGTGGCCACTCGACCGGCGCTGTGGGAAGCGGAGGCGCAGGTCAGCGGCGGAGCATGGGTCCCCACTGATGACCTCCTACGAACACGGTCAGGTCACGGCTGGCCCGGGTGTCGTGCGCGTGGCCGGGATGAGCCCGCACGCGTGCAGCTGGGCGTCGAGGGTGATGATCGCCTGAGTACCGGCCCAGGGTTGCAGCAGGGCCCGGGCGGTGTGGAGTTCCGCGGTGAGCCGTGGGGAGAGGTGCGCGAGGCTGGCCGCGTCACCGAGGACCCGGGCGGCCTCGGTGATGTCGTGGGACAGGACGAGCGCGTGGCCCAGCCGCACTTCGCAGATCGCGGAGTGGTGCACGTAGGGGGTGCGGTCATACCGCGCGCGGGCGTTGCTCGCGGCCTCGACGGCTTCCTGTGGTCTGCCCAGCAGGCAGAGGAGTGTGCTGCGGGTACAGTCCAGCGCGCCCTCGTGGAACCAGTAGGCCAGTGAATCCGGGGTGCCCGCAGGCACGCTGGCGAGGAATTCTTGGGCGCGTGCACACGCGGACATATACGGCCCGTGTTGGCCGTCTAGCGCGTAGGCGCTGGCGGCTCTCAGCTCAGCGTGGGCTTTGAGCCGGGCGTCATCGGTGCGTGCGGCCAGGCTGCGGGCGGCGGCGGCGGTGTCCAGCGCGGTGGGCGTGTCCCCGCGCAGGAAGGCCACCTGGCTGGTGGTGGCCGCCGCGTAGGCGGCGCACGCCGGGTTACCGGCGT
>JBOHFG010000168.1:0-7405 GCA_050699575.1 Pseudonocardiaceae bacterium | reverse complement strand
GCAGAACGATGAAGGGGGAGGCACCCGGTACCGCTCGTGCTCCGGCTGGCGCCGGCACAGCAGCGAGACTGCACGTTGCCCGCGCGCATACGACGCACCGATAAGCAAGGGGTGATCGGTGACCATGAGCGCCCGCCGGGGCGGCCCGCGCGGGCAAGCGAGTAGAACAACCAACTCAAACACGTCCGGCCGCCGCAGTCGGCACTCACAGATCCCATAGAGTCAAGTTCGGCCGCAAGTCGGGGTGACAGTCGGGGTGACCGGGGGGACGATCAGTCATCCGAAGAGGTTCGGTCCCTACCCGTTCGTGGTGAGCAGGTGCGCAGGTATCATCATCGCGTTATGGACGTTGAGGGAGCGCTGACGATCGGCAAGCGGCTGCGCCAGATCCGCAAGGACCGGGACAAGTCGCAGGAGGTGATTGCTGGGCTTGCCGGGATCAGCGCACCGACCCTGTCCCGGATCGAGAACGGCAAACAAGCACTGGATTCCCTGTCGCAGATCGTGGGCCTGGCCGAGGCACTGGAAATCGCCCCGTCGGAGCTGATGAGGCTGCCGGTACCCGCACCCGCCAATGGGCACACGGATTCCACCACCGAGGCAGTGCGCCTGGCGCTGGACTCAATCGAGATCGACAAACCAGGCGGGCTGGTCGTCCCCGTGGCAGTGCTGCGGGACAGAGTCGCCCAGATCCACCAACAGCGGCGGGCGTGCCAAGCCGCCGCAGTCGCCGACGCACTGCCGAGCCTGATCCGTGACCTGCACACCACGCTGGACACCGGCCGCGACCATGGCGAGTTACTGGAGCTGGGCGTCTACCTGCACGTGCACGTCACCCGCTGGTGGCTCATCGAGGCAGCCGCGCCTACCGACCTGCTTCGCCGAGCCGTTTACCTGGCACGACGGCTGGCCCAGCAGCGCGACGAGGTCGCCACCCTGGCCCACGCCGCATTCGGTATGGCTGATGTGCTGCTCTCCGGTGGGGCGTTCCCCCTGGGGCAAACCGTGCTGGACTCGATCACCCTGCCACCGACCACCGCCGACAACGCCGGCTTCGTGGCCCAGGTCACCGCACTGCACGCAGCAGCCGCCCGGTTAACTGGCCGGCCGGGCGACGTGGCCGCGCCACTGGACGCCGCTGAGGAGCTGGCCGATCGGTTCGGGGCAACCGGTGAGACCGACTCGCTGGGGTATGTGTTCGGGCCCAACGATGCGGGACTTGTCCGGATAACGGATGCACTCCAAGCTAGTGAGCCTGACCGAGCGGTGAGCATCGCCCAGCAGGTGCAGCCGGAACGGCACCCGTTCTTGGTGAACCGGTGCGGATACTGGACTCGATACGGTCACGCGCTGGCGCGGGTACGTGGCCGCCATGACGACGCAGTGGTAGCGCTGCGCACAGCGGAGGACCTGTTCCCCGCCAAGGTGCTCCGGGACGCGATCATCCGCGACGTGATCGCGGAGCTACTCACGCGGTCACGCCGGGACTCCCCGACGGACCGCCAGCTGCGAGGGATGGCCTACCGCGCGGGTCTGCCGGTGTAACCCGTCAGGGTAATTTTCTGGTGATCTTTCATCGCCGAAAGCCGAACCCGGGTCGATCCGCCACCGTCATCAACCATGACCGACGTACCAGAACAGCACAATCGGCTCCGCGCGCGTGGCCCGGCCGCGACCACACCCCGGATCGTGCCCGAGGCGCCGCACGGCACGGCGGCAGGCTTCTTCATGATGGGCTGCCGTTGCATGGCCTGCCTGCACGCGAAGAACGCGACCACACCCCCAATCGGGCCGGACGGCGCGGCGACCGGCGAAAGCGGGACCCCCAAAGGCGGGGAGACACAGGCCCACTGAGACCCCGGCCGGCTGTCGGTTGGGCCTTGTCCCCGGACCCGGGCACCATGGTGGATCTCGCGCGAGTGGTGATCGGCCGCACCGAAACCGGCCGACCGTGGCTGCTGCGCCTAGCCGACCGACACATCCTCGTCGCCGGGATCAGTGACGCCGGCAAATCGTCGGTGACGTGGGCGGTGCTGCGCGCCCTGGCCCCCTGGATCCGCGCCGGACTGGTGCAGGTCTTCGGGATCGACCCCAAAGGCGGCATGGAACTCGGCCGCGCCGGGGGCCTGTTCCAGAAACTCGCGTGCACCAACGGCGCTCAGGCCGTCGAACTGCTCGAACACATCGCCACCGTGACCCGCCAACGCGCCGAGACCCTGCGACAACAGCGCAGCCGCACGTGGACCCCCGGCTCAGGGCAGCCGTTCGTGCTCCTGATCGTGGACGAGTTGACCGACGTGATCGCCTACTAACCCGACAACACCCTGCGCAAGCGCGCCAATGCAGCGTTGCAGTCCATCATGTCCCAAGGCCGGGCGCCAGGGGTGGGTGTAATCGGGCAACTCCAAGACCCCCGCAAGGAGATCATCGACTTCCGACACCTGTTCCCCACCAAGATCGCCATGCGGCTGGATGAACCCCACCAGGTCAACATGGTCCTCGGCGACGGAGTACGCCAACGCGGCGCCACAGCGCACGAGATCAGCGAGGACACCCCCGGTGTGGCCTGGGCCAAGATCGACGGCCGCGTAATGATCATCCCACCCTCACCAGACCCCTGGTTACCAGGGCTGGAACCGCTGTACGGCGAACCGCTGTCGGTACACCCGCCCTACTACACCGCTCCCTGCTATCACCAGGACGCACGGAGCGTTACCAGACCCTGCTCACCGCTCTGGTCCATGACGACCTTGAGCTGGGTTCCTACGACGTGTTCATCCTCGGCTGGCTCGCCGAGCAAGGAACCGCCCCAACAGCCGCCATCTGCTCCCTATTGCACCGGGTCCGCGCCGCAGCACGCCGCGAAGGGAACCCCCACCCATGACCGAGCACGCCACCGGGACCTTAGTCGAAGGCCAGCACCTCACCCGGGCCCAACGCGCAGCGCTCCCCCTCACCACCGAGGTAGCGCAACACCTGGCCGAACAGCACGGAGTGTGCGTCCGGCCGCTAGCCATGCGCCGCATCACCACCACCAGCCGCGTCGACGTCGTCCCGGTCCCCTGCGGATCCACCCGGGAGGACCAATGCCGCCCATGCGCGGACAAGGCACGGCGGTTGCGGATGGTGCAATGCCGCGAGGGCTGGCACCTCGAGGAAGAACCCACTGTCAAGCGCGCGAAGCCGACCGAGGAACACACGGCACTGCTAGCCGCCCGGGCGGACCTGTTCTCGGCCTACGCCGAATGCCACGATGCCAGCGACGCACAGACGTGTGAGCAGATCGCCGAGTCCGTGACCGAACTCGACGCTGCGCTACGGGCTGCCGGGGTACGGGGCCGACTGACCCCGTTAGACCCACCACCGAAACCGGTCAAGCGGTCCACCCGGCGCCGTCACGATGCCCCGGACCTGCCCCGCCGTCCGGTCGACAAACGCACCGTAGGCCAAGTGTTTGCCGGGCGCTACCGACCCTCCACCTTCCTCACCCTCACCCTCGACTCCTACGGGCGGGTGGACGCCGACGGCGCCGCCATCGATCCAGATCGGTATGACTACCGCCGCGCCGCCATCCACTTCCCCGCCCTGCTCGACCGGTTCTGGCAGAACACCCGCCGCTGCGTCGGCTGGGACGTGCAGTACTTCGGCACCGTCGAACCCCAAAAACGCGGCGCCCCGCACTTCCACGCCGCCATCCCCCGCACCGAGCTGCGGACCATCACCGCCGCGACGTATCACCAAGTGTGGTGGCCAGTTCCCAACGAACTGGTGTACGAGGGTGGGCGACTGCCAGTGTGGGACACAAAGACCAAAGGCTTCACCAACCCCGACACCGCTGCGCCACTCCCCAACTGGAACGAAGCCTGCGCGGAACTCACCCAACCCGCCCACATGATCCGTTTCGGAACACAAGTACACGTCAAAGGCATCCTCGACGGCACCGAGGAAGCCAGCCGCCACGTCGGCTACCTCACCAAACACCTCACCAAGAGCATCGGACAGGCCGCCGGGCTCAACGACCACGCTACCGACGCCCAACACGACCACGCCCAGCGGCTGCACGCCGAACTCCAGATAACCCCGTGCTCGCCACGCTGTGCGGTGTGGCTGCTTTACGGCATCCAACCCCACGGCGCCCGCCACACCATGACCCCCGGGCACTGCAAAGGCAAGGCCCACAAACTCGACCACCTGAACGTCTCCGAGCGCCGCGCCCTGGTCTCCCCCAAGTGGTCCAACAAGACCCTCGACGTACCGCTATGTAGTACGTCCACCCGGACGGCGCAGCGGCGAGTATCCACAGTCAAGTGCGATGAGCCGCACCGTAGGCGAACCCCGCCGCGTTCCGGCGCGCGGCACGCTGGTTGATCCGCTGCCCGGGTCACCCGCACGGCGGTCGGCCCGCTGCTCGACGCGCTGTTCCGCGCTCTGCGGTGAGTTGCGCGGTACGTCAAAGACCCATGTAGTACACCCGGAGGATGCCCACCGTCGGTATGGGCTCGTCCCTCACGGAGTACATGATCGAGCCCTCAAGGTTCGGGCCGAAGCTAGTGATCCAATGATCGCGCGTCAGCCCTGGGAAGAAGGTGGCTCGTGCGCACGGGTCTTCCTGCAGCTCATCGATCCGCTGGTCGAGCTGCTGTTGCACGTTCGTGGGATAACTGGCGCGGTGTTCCCAGATATGATCCGGCCATACCACCCTGTAGCGTGGCATCTCTCTACTACAGCCGAACCCAGTTTCCGTGCTCATCCTGGGTACGCAACCCAGTGTAGTCGCCCGCCTTCATACGCTCGATCAGCTTGCGTTCCTCGTCTGTGGGTGGGTTAGCGTCCATCGTGGCCAACGCGTGCCAGTGCGCCAGCACCTCTTGCAGTCCGGAGAGATCCAGGTCTTCGGCGGCACGCGCCAAGGCGGATCGCAGCTCTGCCTCGAACTGCGCGCACTCTTCGGCGGACGCGTACACAAGAAGTGCCACTCGGACCGCCGGGCCGGTTCGTTCAATGACCGTCCTAGCCCTGCCGTCCACCCGGCTCAGCCGGGGGCCACTCGGCCCACCGCTGGAGGTATTGTCCGTGACTCGCGTGCTCGCGTCGCTGCCCACGCCCTACGAGAACGAGGAGTCACAGTGTGCGGATACGGGGGCGACTTCAGCGCAGGGTGGGAAGGTGGCGGGCGGAGGCTCTGGGTCGATCAGACCAGTGACTCGGGCAGCGCCCGTGCCGGGCACCGTGAGCAGAGATCGGCGGCAGCCGCGCGTACCGCTGGTGGTACTGCTCGCGCGCATCGGGGGGTCGGCGTGGTCCTCAGTAGGTCGCTGGGCCACACTCGTCCGCCATGGACGACTCCGAGCGCAGAAAGCACGTAATTTGGTTTTGTCACGCAAGCCTATTACGCACGCCGCGACGGCAAAGATCCATATGACCAGGAGGTCACCGCAGGGCTATCGACGTTGGTCGAGGGTTTCAACACCTACGATCTGCAGAGGTCCGTGGAGGTTCAGCGGACCCCGGAGGCGATCCAGGCGGTGATCACCAAGTGCGTGGAGGACGCCGCTGACCAGGTAGTTCTCAGAGCATTCGGTGCCCTCACCGACATACTCAACCGTGTCTCGTAGGAGCGAGGTGAGTAGTGATGCCAACGGCAATGTACCAGGAGCATTCAGCAGTAGCCGGTGGAAACCGGCAGCCAGTCACGTAGGACGTGGCGTCCATAGGCTTCGGAGCGGCGGGGGGCCGATGCGATAGCAGTACCAAGACACCGACGCTCAACTGATGTACCTACGCCGGACTGGTCACGAATCTGGTCACAGGGCCGTGGATATGGCTCCCGAGACAGCGTCTCGGGAGCCATATCACCTGGTAGCGGGGGTAGGATTCGAACCTACGACCTCTGGGTTATGAGGGGCATGGGCACCGTCCCACGCCTCTCATCGGGTCCCGCGACGTCCTGCCTAACCAGGGCCGATCGTCCATGGCGTCCCACCTCGTCCAGCCTGCCCGGCTGCTGCCCACAGCGTCCTTACTACCACTTCTACTACGGCGACTACCACTTCTACTACGCGGCCCGAGGATCGTCGCGGACAACGGTGCTCGCCCTTCTTCCCCCCGGGGTGCTCGGTGGTCCGTTCGGGAGGCCCTGAATCTGGTTGATGTCCTCGTAGATCTGGGTGATCTCTCACAGCGTCCGCGCCGACCACGCGATCGGCCGCGAAACCTGGCCCAGGAAAGCGAAAACACATCTCGGTGGTTCTTGTGGATTCTCACACCTGCCCGACGTTGGAGGGCCCCAGAGTTCATCATCAACTCTCCACCGTCGCCCCGATCACACGACCGGAGGTGCTGGGTCAAGGGTTAAAGATTGCGGTGCAACGCGCCAGCGATGACGCGGTACCGTCGACCGTTGTCATGACCGGGGCATCGGGGTGGTGCCAGGGGTATCGGTGGCGAGGTGGATGAAGGGATGGCGTTCGTGGGAAAGATTCGAGCCCACGGCCTGTTCATCCCGAAGCAATTCAGGCGCTGCGGTGACTACCGTACTGCTGCGGGAAATGGTCCGTCAGTGTGATCGAGACTCACCCACTCTCACTCACAACTCACACCGGCTCGCCAAGAGGGTGCAGGTCATGATCGACGGTGCCGACGGCTTCGTCGATGAGTTAAGGCGATGGCGGGTTCGAATACGGCGGCACCAGTGGATATTTGTTTATCAAGCTGTCCATTAGCTGTCTACACTCGCCTGCATGACTCGTAGGAAGCGGCTCCAAGGACCTCTTGATCCCAACTGGTCGAAGCAATTGATCTTGGTGTAGATCGTCGGCGACACCGTTGATGAGGAGCACCGAGTGAGCTGTGAGCGCAGGATGGTGACCGAGGCTGATCGGGAGGAGATCTCCTGGGGGATCGCTGAGGGAGTTGAGGGCAAGGTGATCGCCGCCCGGATCGGGCGGTCCCCCAGCGTGGTGTCCCGCGAGATCATCCGCCACGGCGGGCGGGCTGGTTACCGGGCCGTGGTCGCCCGGAGGGTGGCCGCGGAGCAGCGCCGCAGGCCCAAGGTCCGCAAGTTGGATGCCTGTCCGCAGCTGCGCGCTGAGGTGGTGGCCGAGCTGCGAGCTGGGCATTCCCCGGATCAGGTGGCTGGTCGGTTGCGGTACACGCATCCCGGCCAGCAGGCTCGGTGGGTGTCCCACGAGGCGATCGTGCGCCACGAAGCGCCAGGTAATCGAGTGGAGGTGAGAGACCTTCGCCGCTGGGCCGTCGCAGCGGTCCGGTAGAAGCTGGGGGCAGCCGTGCGACGTGAGGTCGCACGTAGTGAGTGGTCACACCGATTGGAGGTCGTTTGACGAAGGTGTGATCCGGTCCAGTGTCCGATGGACCGTCCCCGTCCTGGCGTGCATCACGGGTGACT
>JBOHFG010000167.1:0-7765 GCA_050699575.1 Pseudonocardiaceae bacterium | reverse complement strand
AGAAGTTGGCGGATCGCACCGGTCCGGCCGTTCACCCCTGGGATGCCGATCCGGCGTAGACGCTGCTGAAAGGTGACCGGGTTCATCGGCTGTCCCGCGCGCCGTCCGGGGAACAGCCAGCGGCTGGGAGAGCGGGGCAAACCGTGGGAGGCAGTGCTGAGCTGGGGCGTCAGTGCCGGCGGCCGAGGCCCCAGGGCGGCGATGCTGATCCGCATCCGGGTGCTCAACGAGCAACTCACCGGCACTGGACTCACAGACCAACTGCGCTCGTAACTTGCCTCCCACGGTTTGCCCCGCTCTCCGACCCCGACGCTGAGGCGATCACATTGGCTGGGATCGTGAACTAGCTCGTGTCCTCAGGCACGGGGTGCTGTTGTACGCCAGCCCGCAGGGGGAGGTGTTGTGGCCAACGTCTTCCTCAGCCATGCCAGCGAGGATGGCGAGTATGCCGCTGAGCTGCATGACTGGCTGATGGGCGAGGGCCACGAAGTGTTCCTGGATCGGGATTTGCGGCAGGGGATCCGGGTCGGTGAGCAATGGCAGCAGCGGCTGCATGAGCGGCTGCGCTGGGCCGATGCCATGGTCTGCGTGCTCACCTCCGCCTACCTGGCCTCGACGTGGTGCTCGGCCGAGGTGGGTATTGCGCTCTCGCGGGGCAGCCGGGTGCTGCCGGTGCGGGTCGAGCCGGGGGTAGTGCACCCGTTGTTGATCTCCCTGCAGTACGCCGACCTGACCATCGATTCCCCCACGGCACGTGATGCGCTGAGGGAGGAATTACGCCGCATCGATACCGCCGGGGGCGCGGGGTGGCCCGATGACCGCTCACCGTTTCCCGGACTCCGGGCGTTGGACGTCACCGACCATCAGGTGTTCTTCGGCCGCAGCAGTGAGGTGGAGCAGCTAACCGGGCTGCTCCGCTCCCCCGCCGAGCACGCCGAAGGCACGATACTGCTGGTCGTGGGCCCCTCGGGGTGTGGCAAATCCTCACTGGTCCGCGCCGGACTCCTGCACGTCATGGCTGGCGAGCCGGGCTGGTGGACGCTGGCCCCCCTGCTGCCCGGAGCCGACCCGGTAGCGGCCTTGATCCGGGAATTCGCCGTCGCGGCACAGCAGCTGGGGTTGGGCTGGACCGTGGCGGAGGTTGGGCACCGACTGGATGACGGTGGCCTGACCGGGCTGGTCGATGAGCTACTGCTGGCCGCCCGGGCACGGCGGTTACTGCTGGTAGTAGATCAGTTCGAGGAGCTACTCACCCAGGCCACCCCGAGTGCCCGGGCGCACTTCGCGCAGCTGCTTGGCCCGGCGTTGGGTGGTTCGGTGCAGGTGGTGGCCACACTACGGCCAGAGTTCCTCGACCCGCTACTGCTCGACACCAACCTAGCGGTGCTGCCGACCCGCCCCTACCCGCTACGCCCGTTGCACCGCGAGGCGCTGTCGGCGGTGATCCAAGGCCCGGCCCACCTCGCCGGAATCGATGTGGACGAGGAGCTGGTGGCGCGCCTGGTGGGGGATACCGACAGTGGGGAAGCGCTCCCTCTGCTGGCCTTCACCCTGGCCCAGCTAGCGGAGGGAATCAACCGCGGTGGTCATCTCTCCCCACGACGCTACGACCAACTCGGGGGAGTACGAGGTGCGCTGACCCGTCAGGCCGATGCGGCGCTGACCGAGGCGAGCGCGACTAGCGGCCGGGCTCGTGGGGAAGTGATCGCGGGGTTGTTGCGGCTGGTCACCGTGGATGAGCAGGGCCGTCCCACCCGGTGGCGGGTGCCCCGCGAGGAGCTGCCGGAGATCGTGATCCGCGAGCTGGATGCCTTTGTCCGGCGGCGGTTGCTCACCACCGACACCGACCAGGGCCGCGTGGTGATCGGTGTGGCCCACGAGGCGTTCCTCTCCGCCTGGGCGCCGCTGGCTCAGGCCATTGAGGAGAACGTCTCGGCGCTGCGAGCCCGCCGCGCCATTGAACAGGCCGCCACTGAATGGGACGACGGCGGTCGCGTCCCGGACCGGTTATGGGAACGCGGGCAACTGGTGGCTGCAGTGGCCGATACCGGTGCCCGCACCCAAGCCGGCGACCTGATCACTGATCGGGTGGACCTCAGCCCCACAGCCCGGCTCTTCCTGCAGACCAGCATCCGCCGAGACCGGGTTAGGCGGGGACGCACGATCACCGTCCTCTCGGTGCTGCTCGTGCTCGCCGTGGTGGCAGCGGGAATCGCCGTGATCGCGGGGCGCGCCGCAGCCCACCAACGGGATATGGCCATATCCCGGCAAGTCGCCGGACCAGCCCTGGCTCTACGCGCCACCAACCCTGGTCTAGCCGCCCAACTCGCCCTAGTCGCCTACCGGCTTTCCCCCACCACCGAAGCCCACAGCAGCCTGCTCAGCATCCTCGCCGACCCCTACGCCACCCAACTGATCGGCCACACCAGCACCGTCACTTCGGCAGCGTTCAGCCCTGACGGTCACACACTAGCCACCACCAGCACCGATGACACCGCGCGACTGTGGGACATCCGCGACCCCCACCACCCCTCGCTCCTTGGCACCCTCACCGGCCACACCAACGCCCTTACCTCAGTGGCGTTCAGCCCCGACGGGCACACCCTGGCCACCGGAAGCGACGACCACACCGCGCGGCTGTGGGACATCCGCAATCCCCAGCAGACCATTACCCTGGATGTCCTCGCCGGTAACACCGACGCCGTTAAATCGGTGGCCTTCGGCCCCGACAGTCACACCTTGGCCACCACCAACGTCAGCCACAACGCCCTGCTGTGGGACATCAGCGATCCCCGTCAGTCCCGCCCGCTGGAAACCCTCACCGGCCACGCCAACGTTATCGAGTCGGTGGCGTTCAGTCCCGACGGCCGCACCCTGGCCACCGCTAGCGCCGATGACACCGCGAGACTGTGGGACCTTCCTGGGCCCATCGTGGCCGGCCATACCGGCGGCGTTAAATCGGTGGCGTTCAGCCCTGATGGGCGCACTTTGGCCACCGGAAGCGACGACCACACCGCGCGACTGTGGGACATCCACGATCCCTACCACCCCACATCATTAGCCACCCTTCACGGCCATACCGGCACCGTCTGGTCGGTGACGTTCAGCCCTGATGGGCGCACTTTGGCCACCGGAAGCGACGACCACACCGCGCGACTGTGGGACATCCACGATCCCTACCACCCCACGCCCTCGGGTACCCCCCACGGCCACACTGGCGCCGTTAACTCGGTGGCGTTCAGCCCCGACGGGCGCACCCTGGCCACCGGAAGCGACGACCACACCACGCGACTGTGGGATATCCACGATCCCCATCTCCCCACATCATTAGCCACCCTCCACGGCCACGCTGACGCCGTTAACTCGGTGGCGTTCAGCCCTGATGGGCACGCCCTGGCCACCGGAAGCGCCGACCACACCGCGCGGTTGTGGGATATCCACGATCCCCACCAGCCCACGTCCTTGGGCACTCCCCTCGGCAACACCGAGATCGTCATGTCGGTGGTGTTCAGTCCTGACGGACAGATCCTGGCCACCGCCAGCACCAATGGCATCGCGCGACTGTGGGACATCAGCGACCCCCACCAGCCCACGCCCCTGGGCACTCTCATCCGCAACACCCAGATTGTCACCTCGGTGGCGTTCAGCCCCGACGGACACACCCTGGCCACCGCCAGCGCCGACAAGACCGCGGGGTTGTGGGATATCAGCGACCCCCATCACCCCACGCAACTAGCCACCCTCAACGGCCACACCAACACCGTCTGGTCGGTGGCGTTCAGCCCCGACGGACACACCCTGGCCACCGCCAGCAACGACAACACCGCCCGGCTATGGGAGACCAACGTCGATCGTGTCGCCGCTCGGATCTGTGGCATCACCCCCACCATCACCAGGAGTGAGTGGGATCAGTACCTGCCCAACCTGACCTACCGACCCCCGTGCTCATGAGGCCTCCCGGTAGTAAGCACCGAAAAACCAACGATCTAGCCCGTTTGTGCAGGCCACGGCGTTGCGGTCGATCTTCGCGCACCCCACTCGGGCGATGTCGATCGAACCTCCTGACGCGAAGATTCACTGTTACCCGGTGGGCTCCAAGGGGTTGAGGGTGACGGCGTAGCCCATCTTGCGGAGTTGGTCTAGGGCGCGGTTCTTGGCCTTGTCGGGGTTGAGCCGGGTGTAGAAGTCGGCACCGGGTTCGCGGTAGAAGACACCATTTGTGATCATGTTCCAGATCGCGGTGAGCATGGTGTGCTCGAGGGCGACGATCGCTTTGAGGGGTCCTCGCCGGGAGGCGATGCGCCGGTATTTCGCCGAGAGGTAGATGTCCTTGCTCCGGGTCGCGGACATCGCCGCGACGCCCAGCGCGCCTTTGAGGGTAGTGACCAGATACGTGCGATAGCGACATCGTCGCTGGTCAGAGGCTTTTGATTGCCCGGCCAGGATGGGGTCTAGGGTGCTCCGGGTCACGCTGTCTTGGTGCAGGTGGTGGCTGAGTGACTCTTGTTTATCGCCCGCGCAGCTGCCGCTACTCGATGGCCCGATTACACGTATCTGGTCGCTACCCGACCAACACCCCGAGTGGGGTGAGCGAAGGTCGACTGCAACCCCGTGAGCGGGACTGTTGCGTTGGTGGATGACGGCTTCAGGCAGGCTGAGCTGATGCGCCGGCACCGTCGTCGAGTACCTCCACCTCAGTCCAGCTTCGCTGGGTTTCGCTTCCCCCGTGAGGTCATCATGCTGGCGGTGCGCTGGTATTTGCGCTACGGACTGTCCTACCGAGACGTGGAAGAGCTGCTCGCTGAGCGTGGCATTACGGTCGATCAAGCCATGGCTCGTTCATACACTACGGGGCATGGGCAGCGCACAGCGTCAGACGCGGGGCAGGACTCGGGGTGAGGGTGGGTCGTCGGGGTGGGTGGGGCAGCCGGCGGCGATCTATTGCCGGATCTCCAAGGCCCGGGATGAGGATCAGACCGGGGTGGATCGTCAGGAGCGGTTGTGTCGTGAGGTGGCGGAGCGGCTGGGGTTGGTGATCGCCGCGGGCGCTGTGTTTGTGGATAATAATCGGTCGGCGTGGCAGCGGAATCGGAACCGTCCGGGGTGGAATGCGTTGCTGGAGACGATTCGGGTGGGTCGGGTGGGGCATGTGATTGTGTATCATCCGGATCGGTTGATGCGCCAGCCCCGGGATTTAGAGGAACTCCTGACGTTGTCGGATGAGCATGATATTACCTTGCACGGGCAGGCTAATCGACGGGATTTGTCTGATCCGGATGATCGGTTTTTTCTGAGGATCGAGGTCGCGCATGCCTGCCGCTCCTCCGATGACACGTCCCGGCGGTTGCGGGATGCGCTGGAGGACCGGGCCCGGGACGGGCGTCCGCATTCCTCGGGGCAGCGCCCGTATGGGTACGCCCCGGACGCGGTGACGGTCATTGAGCGGGAAGCCGTGATCGTTCGCGAGGTTTACGCTCGGTGCCTGGAGGGGGCCAGCCCGGGTGAGATCGCCCGGGAACTCACCGAACGCGGAGAGGTCACGGTCAGCGGGAAGCCCTGGCAGCCGTATGCGGTGCGCTCGGTGTTGGCTTCGCGGTATGTGACCGGCATCCGGGTGTTCCGGGGCCAGGAAGTGGGCGATGGGGACTGGCCGGCGATCATCGACCGGGGCACCTGGACCGAGGTTCAGGAGCGGCGGTCGTACCGGTCTTCGGCGCATGACCGGCGGGGGTGGCGGTTTTATTTGTTGCGGGGGTTGGTGGTGTGCAAGAAATGCGGCTGGCGCATGGCCGGGTCCACCAGTAAAGGCGCCTCCTACATGTGCGCGAAGCACACCTATCTCGGCCCGGAGCGCTGCACCCGGCGGATCGGTGCCGTCCGGTTGGAGGAATTCGTCACGGATGCGGCGGTGGAATTGTTGACCCACTTGGATGTGAGTGGTGCGCCGAGTGCGGCCACTGCGCTCTCGGCCGCTGATGAGGCCGTGATCAGCTCCGACGAGGCTGAATTGGCCGAGTTGAAGGATATGTGGACCAGCCGGGAGTTGACCACTCGGGAGTACCGGGCGATGCGGAGCATCGTGGAGGACCGCATCATCACGCTGCGGCGCAAGACCATCGTGCGGCCCACCGTCGAGGTGCTGGCTGGTCTGGTCGGAGCTGATGCCCGTGCGGCTTGGGATCGGCTCGCTGCGGGCGGGGAGGTGGAACGGCTCAACGCGGTGCTGCGGTTCCTGTTCGCTGCTGTGATCATTGACGAGCACCGGGCCCAGCGGGGCACGTTCGACTACAGCCGGATTGAGATCGAACCCAACCCTCTGTGAGATGAGGCCCACAAGGCGAACGCCGACCCCTCATACCCGTCATAGTGCGTGACGGGTATGAGGACGGTTGTTGCGGTTACCGGTTGAGTTCCAGGCGCAGCAGGCGCGCGAGGTGGTGGGCGTTGTCGGTACTGATCGTGCGGGGAAAGCGGGCACACACCCGCGCCAGGTGGTAGGCGCGATCATCCCGGCCTGCGGCCGGTTCTTGGTCGTGCTCATCTCCCGCGGAGGTGGCTGCTGGCGGTGTTACGGGCTGGGTGGCAGGGGGATTCTCCTTTCGTCACGGTCTCGGTGCGCCATGGATCCCGCCCTCGTTTGTCACGCAGGGACCGAGGGGGTTACGTGTGCGGCGGGTGATGTTGCTGGTGGTGGGTCCGTGGGGGTCTCCCTTCTGGTTGGTGGGGGTGCGGGACGCTGCGGGGTGGTGTGGTTAGTGAGCGTGCTCATACGTTCGATGTCTTTTTGTAACTTTTGGTAGTCGATCGCGGGTGTGCGAGGTGTAGGGGGAGGCGTCGGCGGACGGCGCACCAACTGTGGGTTCTCGGGTTTTCGATTGGTAGTGGGGCCTATGGCCAGCGCTTCCCCGGAGGGCATTGTTGCTGCTCAGGTGGGGGAAGTTCAGTCGGGGAAGCGACGGGGAAACTTCCCCGGCGACCCGGTGCTTCCCCGTCTAGTTTCCCCTGTCGTCGCCACTCTTTCTGTTTTCGTGGTTGTTACGTTGGGTGATGGCTTGTGTGATGTTGTCGGCGCGGACCACGCTGTGGCCGTGGGATTTGGCGATCTCGATGCCCTGGTGGGCGAGCGCGGTTTTGAGGTCGGAGAAGCTCCAGCCCTCGTAGGTGGTGGGGTTGAGCTCGGCGAGCCGGGTGAGCACGACCTGGGTCCGTACTCGGTGTTCCCCGCGTAGCACCTGGTGGATGTCGGCCAGGTGATCCACTGGTACTGGTTCGGTGGTGGTGTGCTCGAGGGCCGTGTGGATGGTGCGGCCTTGTTTGGTGAGTAGGTCCATGGCGCGGGTGATGATGGGGGTGACTTGATCGGGGGTGTGGGTTTCGGGGTCCTGGGCGCTGACGTAGTGGGTGCGCACGACGGTGTATTTGGTGTTGGTGCCGAAGCCGGTGTTGACCACGCAGGTGCCGCGGTCGGTGTTGTAGCGGAGGTCGGTGGCTCGGCCGCCGTCGGCGAAGGCGGGTTTGCCGAGGATCATGTCGTTGGTGGCTTCGTTGCCGACGTGCAGGCAGGCGCGGATGCCGTAGCGGTCGCGGACCTCGGCGGGGAGGGTGCGGTCGTCGGGGCGTTGGGTGGCGATGATGAGGTGGATGTTGAACGCGCGGGCCATGTTGAGCAGGGCTTTCATCGCCGGGGTGGCCCGCCCGGTTTTGCCGCCGACTTGGTCGTCTCCGAAGAGGATGTGGACCTCGTCGATGAACAGGAACAATGGGT
>JBOHFG010000166.1:0-3104 GCA_050699575.1 Pseudonocardiaceae bacterium | reverse complement strand
CCGCCACTGACGCGATGGAGTTCACCCAACTCACCGCGTCGTCAGCCGTCGGACAGGGCACGCTCGAACATCTTGAGGTAGTGGTAAGCGATCTCAACCGAGCCTACGACACGGCGTACCTCGAAGCGGCGCAGCAGCACATCGGGCACATTTCGGCACGACACGAGGGTAACGACTCTTCACACCCACTCGCTGTGAGTAGTCCCACCACCCCGCCACCACCCAGCAGCAATACGGTTATGTCACCCTGGGGCGTGGTGTCTGAAATCAATCCTTCCAGCGTCGAGCCCATCGACGAAGCCTTTATTACCTCTATTCATGCCCGAATCTTCGAGCTATTGGCACTTGATGCCCAAGTAGGCGGCAATGAAACCTCTGGCCAAGCCTTACGTCTGTTTCGTGCAGTGCACCGCCGTATCGGGGTGAGCCCATGCCCGAAGCGCTTGCGGCGTGACTTGTATGCGACTGTGGGCGAGCTGGCTGAAGTTGCTGGCTGGTTGTTCTATGACGCTGACCAGCAAGATTCCATGCGACGCATGAACCAAGAGGCGCTGTATTATCTTCGCTGGGCCGGCTGCCGCAGCCTGGAACTGTTGACGCTGCAAAACATGAGCATGCAGGCTGAGTACCTCAACCGGCCGAGCGAAGCCTTCACCATTGTGCAGTCAGTACTTGAAGCTGATCGGCTTAGCCCGCGCATGGAATCGCTGTTTCTGGCTCGTGGCGCTCATGCCCTGGCCCAGCAGCAACAACAGGCTGATGCGGTACGTACCTTCCAGAAAGCCCGTGCGTTTTACCTCGATGGCCCCCGCGACGATGATCCAGTTTGGGCAACCTGGGTTGACGATCGTCAGTTTTCCTGGTTCGAGGCGATGGTGCAGGCGGAACTCGGTGAATGTGACAAATCCGTGCATATCTTTGCAGAAGCCCTGGCTACCAGCCCTAAGAACCGGGTCCGGGGTCTGTATAGCCGTTCGGTTTACCTGTTTGAAAGCCTGGTGAGCGTGGGTGACTGGCGGGAAGCTGAACAGCTCATACCCAAGCTCGCCCCTTACATCAGTGAAGTTGGCTCAGGCCGTACGGCCAGTATTCTGCGGAAAACTCTGCATACCGTTCACGCAACGACTACCATCCCCACCTTAAAGGATGGCGCGGAGTGGTTGCGAGGGGTGTTGTTAGAGGGGTATAAGGGAGCGGACTGCCGTGGCTGTTACTCCCGACGTGCTGGGCAGGGTGTTGTCTGACGCCGCCACTGACGCGATGGAGTTCACCCAGCTCATCGCGTCGTCAGCCGTCGGGAAGGGCACGCTCGAACATCTTGAGGTAGTGGTAAGCGATCTCAACCGAGCGTACTCGAAGAACCCGCCTGCGGAGCAGTTCGTCGTGGCCCGCGCCTATCGGTCCCTAGTCGACGAGCTGATCCGTGGTCGCCATACACTGAGGGAATTGCAAGCGCTCTATGTCTATGCCGCGTGGCTGTCGGAACTGTTGGCATGGCTGGCACACGACCTCGGAAATTCCCGCACCGCGCAGGCATGCGCCCTTGACTGCTACACCTACGCCGATGAAGCGGGACATGGCGAACTGTGCGGGTGGGCAACTGACGCCATGGCGTCAATCGCCATGTATTCCCAAGATCCTCTCATGGCAGCTGGGGCTGCCATGAGAGGCACCGATAAGGTTTTGGCCAGCCATCCGCTGGCTGTTCGTCTCCGCGCGCAAGCGGCACGCGCCCATGCCCGATTGGGCCAGCGGGAATCATTTGAAACACTCTTCACTGAAGCCCGACGGCTACATGAGCGACTGCCGGCCAGTGCACCCAGGCGGTTTACCGTAGACACGGGCACCCTTGCTTCCTACGCGATGACCGCTTATCCGGCGACCGCCTACGCCTGGCTAGGTGATTTCGAAACAGCGCACACATGGTGAAGCGGCCCTGGCGGTGCATGAATCAGCGCCTCCCGGCAGTAGATCGCCAAGCCGCGAGGCCATTGCCCGGCTTGACCTGGCCACGACGCTCGTCAAATTAGGCACGCCCGACGAGGCAGTCTATCTCGGCAGTCAAGCATTGACGTCGGCGCGCGTGGTCACGTCGGTGATCCTGCGAGCCCACGATCTTGATAGGGCACTGGTGAGTCACTATCCGGGACTAACCTGTGCTCGCGAATTCCATGAGCAATACAGGCAAGTCGCCCAGGGTTCAGCCGTCTCTGGCGGGTAATCGAAAAGAAAATAGTTCTCTGATCGGAAGGCATCGCCGGGCCCCCGCGACTTGCGGCGATGGCAAATTTGACGTTTTTCTTACTTCATCCCACCTTAAGGAGAAGTCATGAGCAGAACCGTCTCCAGTCACCAGCTCAATATTCGTTTGCCATACCTGAGGTTGATTGCCGATGGAACTAAGACAGTCGAGGTGCGTGTCGGCTACCCGAAGATACGTCGAATCCAATCAGGTCACGAGCTAACTTTTTCCTCTGGCGAGGACACTGTCGTCACCCGCGTGAAGCGAATTACTGAGTATGAGAGCTTCGAAGCGCTGCTCGACCATGAGGATGCGGTTTCCCTAGGTGGAGATCTCGGTGAGTCAAGGGACGAGCTGCTGGCCGTTATCCGGGAGATATACCCGCCGGAAAAGGAAAAACTCGGCGTGCTTGCCATACAGGTCGAGCGGGCGTGAGGGCATTGTGAACGATCGCGGTACCCGCCAAGGTCACGTTCAGCAAATTGGCCTGTCGGTAAGGTTGGTACCAGGAAGTACAAACCGCGGAGTTTCCGCTGGTCAGGTTGTCCCGGGTCGTTGTGGGTGGTGTGGGCTGCACGCGGGGTGCTGGACTTGGTGTGGATCTTTGAGAAGTGCCGGGTTGGTTTTTGGTATCGGCACTTGGTAGGTTTTCGGTGCTGGAGTTTGCCCGTTGGTGCAGGGCCGGTCGCGGGTCGGGTGCTGGGGATGCCGCCTCCGGTCGAACTGGGCACTTCGGTTCGGTGTGTGTACGGCCGTCGTTGACGCTGGCCCAGGAGACAGCCCCGTGGCTCGAACCGTCGATGAAGACGAGCTGATCGAGCACTGGACCTTGATTGGTGAGGAGCTGACCCAGCTGGCGGGC
>JBOHFG010000165.1:0-5805 GCA_050699575.1 Pseudonocardiaceae bacterium | reverse complement strand
GGCACCACGGCCAGTCCATCCTCGGCGGTGCGCACCTTGGTCCGCCATCTGAGAACCGCCCGTGAGTGGGAATCGGTGCCTTGCACACCGGTTCCCACTCACGGCCGGTGAGGGAGCCCATGAACCGCCTGTCCCGCGTTGCTGTCGCTGTCGCGGACGACCACCGGATGCAGTCGCCGCCGCAGCGTGCCGAGCAACCCCGGCCGGCGCCCGACATCAGACCCGAATTCCGTCTGGGCGGCCAGGTGCTGGGCATCGTCGCGGTGCTGGCCCTGTCTTTCCTGGTCGAGCTGACCATGCTGGGCACTCTCCGGCACGACCGGGACCAGGCCCAGCTCGCCGCCGAGTTCCGCATCCAGCTTGCCAAGCCGACTGCGCCGGTGGGCCCGCTTGACGACGCGAACAGGCCGTTGGCTGCGGGAGCACCGGTGGCCCTCCTGGAGATCCCGAGGTTGGGGCTACGGGAGATCGTGGTGGAGGGCAGTTCGTCGAGCACGCTCATGTCAGGTCCGGGGCATCGACGCGACACCCCGCTTCCCGGGCAGGTCGGCACCAGCGTGATCGTCGGGCGGCGGGCCACCTATGGGGGACCGTTCAGGTCCATCGTCGCGCTGCACACCGGTGACCAGATCACCGTGACCACCGGGCAGGGCAAGCACTCCTTCACGGTGCTCGGGGTGCGCCACGCCGGTGATCCGCTGCCACCCGCGCTGGCCCAAGGCCACGGCCGGCTCACCCTGGTGACCACCGACGGGCCGGCGTTGCAGCCCATCGACGTGCTCCGGGTTGACGCGGAGTTGGTCAGCACGGCCCAAGCCAGGCCCGTCCAGCTGTCCTCAGCCGCGCTGCCGGCCGCCGACGCGCTGATGGCCGGTGACAGCTCGGTGCTGTTCAACGTCGTCGGATGGTCAGTGTTGCTGGTTGCGGCGGCCGTCGCCACGGTGTGGGTCCGCTACCGAACCGGCCTGTGGCAGGCCTGGGTGATCGGCCTGCCGGTGCTGGTCGCGCTCGGCCTGACCGCGACTGACGAGATCGCAGCTCTGCTGCCCAACCTGCTGTGACCGACCCGGAATCGAGGAGCCCTGACGCCCATGACCCCCGACGCCCTGATCCCCGACGCCATGACCACGATCATGTCCGCTGTGCAGCTGCAGGCTGTTCCCGCGCCGGCCGAGCTGGCCACCCTGGACGCGCGATCGATCTCGGCCTGGTTCGGTGATCGCAAGGTGCTCGATCGAGTGTCGCTGTTCATGCCGGCGGGATCGGTGACCGCGTTGATCGGTCCTTCCGGCTGCGGCAAGTCGACCTTCCTGCGGATTCTCAACCGGATGCACGAGCTGATCCCCAACGCGACGCTCGCCGGTGAGGTACTGTTGTCCGGATCGGACATTTACGACACCCACTGGAAGCTCACTGATGCCCGCCGCGCGATCGGGATGGTCTTCCAGAAGCCCAACCCTTTTCCGGCGATGTCCATCGCCGACAACGTGACGGCTGGTCTGAAGCTTACTGGCATCAAGGCCTCCCGTGAGGAGAAAGACGATCTGATCGAGGAGTGCCTGACCAAGGCCGGGTTATGGAACGAGGTTCGGGACCGGCTGCGCCAGCCCGGTGGCGCACTCTCCGGCGGCCAGCAGCAGCGGCTGTGCATCGCGCGATCGCTGGCGGTGCGCCCTCAGGTGCTGCTCATGGACGAGCCGTGTTCGGCGCTGGACCCCACCTCGACCCGGCGCATCGAGCAGACAATCGCTGAGCTCGCGCACGAGGTGACCATCGTGATCGTCACCCACAACATGCAGCAGGCCCAACGGGTCTCCCAGCAGAGCGCGTTCTTCCTCGCCGAGCAGGGCACCCCGGGTGTGATCGTCGAAACCGGGCCCACCGAGATGATCTTCGACTCGCCGGAGGATCCCCGCACCTCCGACTACGTCAACGGCCGCTTCGGCTGACTCACCGCAAGCAGTATCGAAAGGACGACGGCATGACCCTCCAGGACACCGGGGATCACCCGCCCGAGCCGCGGCTGCCTGTGTACGGGCGCCGCACGCGGGTGGTGGTGGCCTTGATCGGTTTCCTGTTCAGCCTGGGAGTGCCGGTTGTGGTGCTGGGTGGTGGTCCGGTGCCCACTGTTGATGGGCACGCGGTTGGTGCTCTGGACGACCCGGCCGGGCTCGGCGTCACGGGGACGCTTTCCGCTTATCCGTTGGCCGCTTATCCGTTGACTGCCGATCCGTCGACCGCCGGCGTCGTGCCTCTCGCGGCGCCCAGTGGGGTGTCCGATGGGGTACCCGGCGATTCCGCCGGCGCCGGGCTGCCTGGGATTCCGACTCCGGGTAACCTGCCGGACGGGCCGCTGGGGATCCCGGGTGTGGTGCTCGACGCCTACCAGTTCGCTCAGCGGACATTGGCCGCCACCGGGCCGGGCTGTCATCTGTCTTGGCCGGTGCTGGCCGGGATCGGGCGCATCGAGTCCGGCCACGCCAGCGGCGGGCGGGTGGACGCTTTCGGTAACACCCTCGGACCGATCCTGGGCCCGCGGTTGGACGGGTCGCCGGGGATGGCCGCGATTGTGGACACCGACCACGGTCAGCTGGATGGTGACCCGGTCTGGGACCGCGCGGTGGGTCCGATGCAGTTCATCCAGTCCACGTGGCGGGCCTACGGCGTCGATGGCAATGGCGACGGTGTGGCAAACCCGAACAATATCTATGACGCCACTATCGCGACCGGTCTCTACCTGTGCGCCGGGGGTGCTGATCTGTCCGATCTGGCTCACCTGCGCGCGGCGGTCTTCCGGTACAACCACTCAGCGGCCTATGTGGACATCGTGCTGCAGTGGGCGCAGGCCTATCTTACGGGCGTTGTGCCCACGCCGTCCGCACCGGGACCGGTGCCGCCGGGCACCAACGGCAACGGCGGCCGGACGATCGTGACTGGTGGTGCGCCGCTGGCAGCCGTTGCGCCAGCGCCGGTTGCTCTGGTTCCACCTGTTGCGCTGATTGCGCCGGTTATACCGATTACACAACCCACTCCGCTGGCGCCGCCGCGCCCCCAGACGACGTCAAGTCCGCCGCCTGCACCGTCCGCGACCACAACGACGCCGCCTCCGCCAACGTCAGCCCCCGTGACGACGTCGACTTCGCCGCCTCCAGTGACCACAACGGTGCTTCCCATACCTCCTGCCACGGAGCCGAGCCCGTCCCCTCCTACTCCTTCGTCATCACCACCGCCGACCACGACTCCGCCTCCCACAACGGTGTCGACTCCACCGCCAGGGTGACGGTGAGTCAGTCGCCCCCCTGGCGGTGGCAAAGGGGCTGGATTCTTACCCCAGGAACTCCACCGCCACCCTCCGTCCCTCATCGGCTTTCCGGCAAAATCTCACCACTGTAAACCAGCGAGCGCACCGCCAAGTGGAACCTATTGCAGCCTCCGATGGCTCCGCTGACCGTCTAGTAGAACCTATTGCACGCTTCTCCGGCCCGCTCGCAGCACACGATCGTGATACTTGTCGTTGTTCCCAGTCTGCGTCAAGCGCGGTAGGAATCCATATCGTGGTGTCCACGCCGAGTGTGACATAAGTCCGTCTCCGGCGGCTGTCCTCTGCGGGGTTTGTCGAAATCCCCTCTTCGGCTGCCGCCCTTCCGCTGTTCACCTTCGGGCGGCAGGGTGAGCCCGTGGAACCCGCGTCAGCGGTTTTTTCATGAATCTACTCGGGGCTGCCGTAGTCCGTCGTGTGGGCGAGGAGGTGACGCCGACCGGGGTGACCAAGGTGTTCGGGTTCAAGCCGCTGCCTGCGTCGTCCTGTGGCGCGACCAGCGTCGTGAATTAGTTCGTTTTCTTCCCTTCTCCCTCGACAATGAGAGTGAGTTCCCATCGTGCGTGCTCATGGATTCGCCCGCCGGATGACGGCGGGGGCAGTCGTGCTCGCCGTCAGTGGTGCGGCGGCAATGCTCAGCGGTGTGGCGGCCAACGCGGCCCCACCGCCGGCTGACGGCCACCTGGCCCTGACCCCGGCAACGGGACTGGATACGACCATTCCCGCAATGGCCACCCCAGGTGGCTGCCCCACGACGGCCAATTCCTACAACGGCCTGGTGAAGGGACCGAACGGTTTCGATGGCACGGTCGTGAATACCGAGAGGAGTAAGATTTCCTTCACTGCTCCATTCTCGGTTGAGTTCAGCAACACTATGCTGGCGGTGAGTCAGTCCATCGGCAAACCGATTGTGGCTGGCGAATACGACATCTTCCTGAAATGCATCGACGACTTCACCGATGACTCGTTCCGCAGCTTCACGACGGCGATGTACTTCACCGACGCAACGCATTGGACCATCAACGACCCCAACGGGTCGAGCCCGAGTCCGTCGCCGAGCCCGAGCCCGAGCCCGTCGCCGAGCCCGAGTCCGTTGCCGAGCCCGAGTTCGAGTCCGTCGCCGAGCCCGAGTCCGTCGCCCTCACCTGGAGCGGCAGCCACGACAACCACGCTTTCGGTGGTCCAGATTCGGCTTCCCTTCGGGTTGAATGGAATTGCGCTGCCCATCGCGAATGTGGCGCCCTTGAACTCGTCCGGAACTGTCCAGTTCCAGGACGGAATCACCAAGATTGGTTCTCCGGTGCAGGTGAGGGGCAGTGTTGCCGTCGGCCTCTTGGTGTTCCTGCGGCCAGGCCCGCACTCGCTGACCGCGGTGTTCACCCCGGCCAATCCGACGATGTTCAAACCCTCAACGTCGAACACTGTGATGTTCATTTTTTAGGGATTTTCATGTTTTAGGGCTGACTTTAGGAAAGTGGGTGAAGAAAGCGACGGCAACGGTCGAGTTGGGGACACAGACCTCCCGAGGTTGATTCTTGATCACGCTCTGACCTGGTGTGCTCGTGAGGCGTTCGCATGAAATCTTATGGATAACATAGGCCTGCGAGGAGCCGGGTGGTGCCTGTGAGGTGTGTGTTGCTGTAGGTGCTGGTCGGGATGCGGGAGCGACGCCCCGAACTGGTGGTGCGCAGGCGGGGCGCCGGGCAGATGGTGGCTCGCCGCCAGCGAGTGCCGTATCGATCGATGTTGATGACTTACTTCAGGAGGTCGGGTACTCAAGATCTGTTTCGGTGTCGGAAGTGACACGACATGTCACTTCCGACACCGAAACAGTGATCTTGACCGTAGTGTCGCCCTGCTGTGGGCATCACCGTCTGCGGGCGGGACATTGTTCGCCCGCGCCTACCTCATCGCCTGCTGAGTCAGCGCCCGGCTTGGTGGGATCATGGGTGTGGGTATCGCACGAGTTGGTGGTGCGCAGGCGGGGTGCGCCGAGTAGATGGTGGCTTGCCGTCAGCTAGCGCCATATCGATCGACGTTCATGACTACTTCAGGAGTCTGGGACAACGACCCAGGATCCGGCAAAATCGGCCCAGGACGGGTTGAAGACGGGTTAGAGCGCTGGATCGGATCATGATTTTGACCGGGACGGTGCATCACCAGCGTGAACACAACGAAGCTCCGCTCGGATAGCTGATCGTCCAAGATTGGTCTCGTCTGGGGAGCTTCGTTACACGCTCACCGACCCGGCCACTGCCGACCAGATCACGTTGTTGCCCCGTCCGCAGCCGGTCGCGCCCGTGTGTGTGATCATTGTTTACTGTCGGCGGGGTTGAGTTCGTCGGCGCGGGTTCGTAGCTCGGTGATGATGCGGCGTAGTTCGGCGGCTACGACGATTGCGGTGGCGGCTCGTACGGTTTCCTCGACTAGGTCGTTGAGGTTGGCTCGGTTTGGGTTGCCACCGGTGCGGTCGAGGACTGCGAGTA
>JBOHFG010000164.1:0-2085 GCA_050699575.1 Pseudonocardiaceae bacterium | reverse complement strand
CGCGATCCGGTGTGGGACACCGGTGAGCTGCCCTCGCCCGCTCACCCCGACGGCGCGCCCGGCATCGTCCAACACCTCGGCGGGCAACGGGCGGGTAGGCACCCGGGACGGGGACGGCGCGGGCAGCCGGCCCGGCCAGGGAGGGCCCGCATCACGCGCCGGAGCCGGGTCGTCTCCCCAGGGCACCAGGCATACCCGATCGGTGGGGTCCCGGCCACCGCCGAGCACCCCGATGAGTACCGCCTCGGATCCGAGCATTCCCTGCACCCGGACCAGCGCCCGGCCAGCCCGCTCGTCGTCCTCCCCCGGCTCCCCCCACAGCCCACACTGCAGGGCCTGCCCGCCGATCACCTCCTCCGGGATCAGCCGCAGCAGCGTGATGCCGCGGAGACCCGCTTGCGGGATCGAGTCATCCACGCTGCTGGAGCGTGGCCCGCGGGAGATCAACCAGCCGTCCAGCTGCCAGCGCACCCGATCGGCGATGCCGGATGCGGTCAGCGGCTCGGCGCAGCGCCACACTCGGTGCAACTCCTCCCCCGCCCCGGTGCAGGCGCCGATCCCGAGCCGGACGCAGGCCAGACCGTGGGAGGCCAGTGCGGCGTGCAGCTGCTCAGCGGGTTCTCGGGAAGCGAACGCCGCCGTGTCGACCCGGTCCAGCGGCGGGTCGAACCGGCGAGTGACGGTGAGGTCGACCGGCGGGTCGCGGCGGGCCAGCGGGCGCTCGTCGAGCCCCTGGGCAAGCCGGTGCGCGCACACGCCGGCAAGGCCGAACCGGGAGGCGACGTCGTCAACAGGCAGGGCGGCGAACGCGCCGAGGGTGCGCAGTCCCAGCCGGTGCAGCAGGTCCACCAGCGCGGCCCGATCAGCTCCGATGGCAGGCTGGTGCAGCTCGGCGATGCCCAGCGGGGCGAGAAAGCCGGCCGAGCCATCCGGTGGCACCAGCAGGCCCCGATACGCGGCCAGGGTCGCGGCGAACAGGCCCTCGGCAATGCCGATCTGGCATTGCACCCCGGCCTGGGCGGCGACCACGTCGACGATCCGCTCGGCCACCGCGGGCTCGCCACCGAAGTACCGGGCCGGGCTGCGGGCCGGCACCGCGACCAGCCCCGGGCACACCACCTCCACCCCGGGCCCCAGGGTCTCGACCGCGACGGCCACCGGCTCGAACACCCGGGCGTCCCGGTCCGGGTCAGCGGCCACCACAGGCCAGGCCGGGCACCAGACCACCACCAGCCGGGCAGACGCCATCAGCCCACCGCCCTGATCGGCCCCGATGCCCTGCCCGCCAAGTCCCCGAACGCCTGCACCACCGAGCCACTGGGGCCAGGCAGCAACAAGTGGGCGATGCTAGGCCGGGCCGCCGCACCACGGCCCACGGCGCGCACGACAACCTCACGGCTGCGCAGCCGCCCGTGTCCGGCCTCGGCGCCGTACCAGGCCTCGGCGCGGCACTCCAGCTCGATGTCTGCGCCCGGCCATCGACCGAGCGGAAGCAAGACCGCCCCGCGCTGCCGAGCCCTGGCGGCCAGGGATCGCCGCACCCCGGAAGGCATCCGGTCCGCACCGGCCAGCGCCACCAGGCCCACCCCGTCGAGCAGTACCGCGGCCACCAGTGCCGGATCCGGCCCAGGCCGGGGAACCAGCGCCAGCCGCTGCACCACCACCCCCACCTCGGCTGCGGCCAGCACCCCGAGGTCGTCGACACCGACCACCGCGGCCCAGGCTCCCTGCGCAGTGGCCGCGGCCAGCAACGCCAACAACAACGCCGTCGAGCCGTGCACCGCGACCACCGACCCCCGTCGCAGCCCACCACCGGGCAGCAGCGACCCGAGCGGTTCGACCACCGGGAACGGCGGCCGACCACCAGGGACGTCAAGCCGTTTACCCAGCGTCGACGCGGGTACCACCGGCAACCGCTGCAACACCGACGCGACGCTCGCACCCACCATCCCGCGACCTCCCAACGAATGGATGCCGACGGCGAACCGTCACACCCAGATCCGCCGCGGGGAAGGCAGCGCCAAAGACGACAATATCGAACACTTGTTCGATTGCTAGTTAACCCGAGCACCCCGACGCCGTCAA